>NZ_JAHUZC010000014.1:0-34813 GCF_019218685.1 Streptococcus vulneris
CCGTCTACTTTTAAAAACACCATTACATATATTTACATCAAATTCCAATGCCTTAAAAAATAGCTATATTTTCAGTTTTAAAATAATTGATTTTACATCGTTTTACAGAGGTTTACGACATTTTTGCCCCTTTTTTGCCCCTTCTCTCTCAATCCCATACATCTGCACAGAGTGCAGCACAAGATCCCGATACTTCCAAGTTGATACTAGGTATTCAATGACTTTCTGGTCCTCTATCATGCACTCCATAAGAAGTAATAGCTTGACTGTATACTCATTTTTCAAAATCGGCGCCTGGTAAGTCACATCCACCCAATGCTCAAATCCTAAATCTGTCTGCTCTACGCTTGCAAGTTTAATGTTCAAAATGTTCATGTTTCCTTCCTCCTTACTTATCTATTCGTAAAAAAATAAAAAAAGCAGTGAAAAATCACTGTTTTTCTACTTTCAGAGCAAAATAAAGATATTCAAGCGAAAAAAGAACACTCCTAACCCTATATTTATAAAGGTTTTTCAGAATTTCAAGCGATTATCAAGCGTATTTCAGAGCAAACAAAAAACCGCAAGCTTGAGCCTGCGGTGAAAGAACAATTTAGAAAGTTTCCTTTCTATTTATTTTTAAGATTATTTTGTAGTAATGAGCCCGTTAGGCTCAACAGTAAACTCTGGCTTATCTGCCATTGTTCCGTCTGATTTAAGGTAGTACCAACCTGTGCCATCTGCCGACTTGACAAACTGATTGGATTTCATATCTCCATCCTTAGCATCGAGATAATACCAATGTTCCTTGTACTTGACCCAACCAGTGGCCATCCTACCATCTTCTTTGAAGTAGTACCACTTGTTACTGATAAGAACCCAGCCTGTAGCCATAGCACCATTTGGTAGCAAGTAATACCAGTAACCATCCGAATGCTTATGCCATGCGTTAGCCTTCATGTAGCCATTGCTATCAAAGTAATACCAGACATTGTTAATCTTCTGCCATTTGTTCGTTGGATAGCTTCCATCTTCATTGACATACCACCAACCAGTCGAATTTCTCTTCCAACCTTCTTGATTGCCCTCATTATCCAGCATTTCTTGAACAGTTGAACCGAGTGACTGATAGTGCTTGATTTTAGCAATCACATAGTCACGCAAGCTGTCATTGTATCCGCCGTGCAATTCAAGGGAACGAGCAGGGCATGATGTGCTAGAAAATTCATTGTGAAACTTGATGTTTGAATAGTTCGGAGTATCACCGTAGTAGGTCATATCTTCGGCCATTTGGCGCAATACCATGTTTTCATTTTCGATAAACTCGGCATCTGATGCGCTTAACTGCTGGCATACTTCATAGCTAAGAGAGTTCATGTTAGCATCGTAGTTAGCAGCAGACCACGAACCATTGTATGTGTCTTCGACTCGCACAATTGCATCTCTTGTGATGTAGTAATGAGCAAAACCAAGTTCAGACCGGCCATTGTCATATCGTTCTTGAAGCCATTCGATATAGGCCTTTGCACTTTTTGAGCCAGCATCATTATGTAAAACATAATATTTTGGTCGCTCAGTTGGTCGGGATCCTGAAATTCCATTAAAAATTGTATGGTTAATGATTTCTACCATGATTACTCCCCTTTCCAGGTATCATTCATCAGCTTGACCGCTGACTCGACAAATGTATCGAGGTCTTTGTCAGTCATGCTGATACCATACTTAGTTAGTTCAGCACGGATTTTATCACGAGCCTGTTCCAGCTTCTCCTCACCTTTATATCCGGTTTCAGAAGCGACCTGCTCAACGGCATTGACCGCATTTTTGGCCAAGATTTCAACGATTTTGATGGTTCTCTCTCCACCTTTTTGAACAAGATAGCCCTTGACTGCCTTAACTGCTACCCCTGCCAAAATAACAAGGATGCTGATTGCACCATTTGTGATGATTTCAGTAATTTGTTGCATTTGTATTTTCCTCCGCAATTTCTAAATTTAAGTATTTGTTAAACAGGGCATCGATGCGCCCATTCCCACCTAGTTTTTTGTAACTTGAGTGCATTTTGTGGATAATATCCGACTCGTGAACGCTTGTATAACCACGCTTGAGAGCAACAGTAATATCACGCTCCAGCCGTAAATACATTGTTGCCAAATGAGCTTCGTCGTGAACTGCAAGCTTGTTGTTGATTTCAGTTATATTTTGCTTGTTCTCCTCACCGATAGCATGGATAGTGCTCAATTCACCTTTCAACTCCTTGAACTGTTCTTGATTGAGATTCCCTGCTTTACTAGCACGCATCCCAAACCATCCAGTAGCGATGACACCAATAGTAGGGGCGAGCTGAGTGATCGCATGTATCATTTTCTCGATTATTTCAGACCATGACATAAAATCCTCCTTACTCAATCCTTGGCATGACCACGGTCAATACACCTTGTTGCAGCATCTCAGCAAGAGCCTGGTCCTTGTATGTATAACCTTCATTAGCCTGCATCTGGAACTTAAAGATAGTCTTGGTTCCACTTGGCCATTTGGTATTGTTTTCAAACGGATAAGGCATGGCAATGATGTCTCCATTTGAGTAGCGTGTACTCTTGACTAGTGGCTTAACAAATGCTGCTACCTTGACATAGGCGTTGGTAGGCATACCTCCACTTTGTGAAATAGCAAGAGCAATCAATACCTCTGTGATAGCTGAAACAGTATCAAGATTTTCTTTTGTTTCTGCCGCTGCTTGCTCAGCTTTATCCGCTGCCTCTTTGTTCTTTTGCAGTTCTTGATTTACCTTGCTAAAACGTTCATTTTCAGCACGCTGTGGAAAATTCTCCTGATAAAGAGCCTCGAGTGCCAACTCAAAGAGTTCAGTATTAGACAAACTGATTTTGTCAGCTGGTAGCAAGATAGGTACGATAGCACCGTCTGAGTTAACCAGCGTGACTTTGGTGGTGGACGCTGTTCCACTGCCGTCATATTCCAAGGACTTTGTCCCATATTCTAGTTTCATATTTCCTCCTTAAATTTTGAATGATACGTTGTCAAAGTTGAGCCATGTAGCGTCAACGTTACCTTTTACAAGTATATTTCCATTTGGATAGATACCCAAAACCGCTACTGTGTAACTATTGTTGAGAGCTGAGACATATAGAAATTGAGATGGCCTGAATCCGACCGGCAAAGTGCCTATCACTGTCCCATTAGCCGTTTTCCCTTTATTAGCTGAACCTCTGAGATAGACCACATCATCAAATGACTTAGAACATTGTACTTTATGATAATCAGGATGATTTTGCCATCCGTTTTGTAGAGTTAGGTTTTGCCAAGGTGTTCCTTGAGTGTATTTTTGGATGTCGTCTTTGGTAGCAATCTCTTTCCATTGAGATGGACTCCATCTACTGTTATTGTTGTAAGTCCTAAAGAAAAACCTATTTGAGGTTAACCCTGTGAAAAATTGGACTCCTTTCCAACTGTCAAGCCAAAAATTTTGATACAGACCCCAGTCGCCGTTTCTCCCTGTTGGATTGTCATCGTATTTACCAGACCTCCACCCGAACTCCGTGCCTTGCTTATTCCAAACATCATTCCATTGAGCACTACCTCTACCTAGACCTCCATTATTATCAGTCAGCTGATATTGCTGTATAGGATTGTTGTCTGCGTAGATGCTGCCCTTTACATCAAGAGCGCCTTGCTCCCTGATTTTGTTGACACCAACACCTGAACGGTCATAAGAGAATACCACGCTTTCAGTGGCCACGTTGACCATAAACTCAGTACGAGTGAATTTGTCCTCAAGGACACCGATGACAATCCATGATTGATTAGCTAGATAATTCCCTGAAAGATTAGCCCGTGAATTGACTAGACTTGAAATACTTGACCAGGCTCCAGTGGCTTGACCGTTATCAACCGCAAAGGTATTAGTCCCAAGCTGTGCAATCTTAAATGTCAATGTCATTGTGTTCTTTTGACTTCCTGAAACTGTCAAAGGGGCAATCTTAGCATTTCTAGTGACCGTCAAGGTGCTAGAGGTTGAGCCTGTCCGTGCAATGCTAAAGCTGAGAGCAGGGGCAAAATACTCAAGAACGGTAGCGGATATCTCTCTAGTATCAGACCAACGTCCCCGGCTATCAGAGACTCTTGCTCTGATTTTGATGGCTCCGTGATAATTCATAATGCCGAGACTGCCACCGTTTGAACTCGTAGACTGGTTTTTGCCGATTATTTCGGCATAGTATCCAGTGATGGATGAGCCATAGGAACCAATTGCGCCATTAAATGCAACCTTGATGTTAGAGATGACCTGGATGAACGTGTTTCCGTTTGGGATAAGGTTCTGAGCAGCACTATTTAAGTCTGATAATGATATCCCTGTAAAATTAGGCTTGACATTTTCTGGTACGCTTGCCGTGAATGTAGTGGACTGTGTGCCTGTCTTGGTAGAGCCTGAATAGGTATCGACAAAGATAGTACATGTACCTGTTGCAGAGTTCGGTATGTCGTTTGCAAAGTCAAGAGGGATCGTCCACGTTGTAGATGTGTCTACATTGCTTGCAATCGTTCCGTTCTTACCAGCCCAGGAATAGCGTACCGTGTGCTTGAAAGTGGAGCTCTGACGGTTAATGTTGATAGTTACTAAACTACCAATAACTCCAGCGCTTGCGCTTACAGAGCTAGAGCGTGGTATCGTTGAGAGCGTAAATGAGTTTCTACTGATTGAAAGTGTTCCTGGTGACCATCCACCGCTTCCACTAAATGTAGCAGACAGCCCAAACGATTTTTTACCATCGTTATCATGTCTGATTGTTACTGTCTTATCAATCAGCATAATTGAGCTATTTTGACTCAGCATAGATGGACGGCCTGACCAGCTCAAAGTCTGACCGTCAACGGTTACAGAGGCAGTACAGTCATAATCTGCAAATGTATGAGCACCGTTTGTCAAAGCAAGTCTTAGTCTTACTTGACTGCTATTGTCAGATATATTTTGGGATACTTGGTCTACCCACAGTCTGAGATAATAGCTCCTATCATTATTTGACCAAAATTCAGCCATTAGTTACCTCCTACATATCTAATCACGTTCATGTCTGGATTGATGTGATACTGTTCTTCTCTAAATCGTCCGATTTGAATAGTTTTTGAGAATATACCATTCTCAATATGGATGACACCTTGAGAAATATACATTACCTCAACCCCTGCTGAAAACATTGAAATACGACCATTAGGATTGAACATCATGCTAGAGCTACCATCGTTCTTACCGATTACAAGGCCCTCATTGCTAGAGCTCATGTAAGTATCAATGAAATTCCAGCGGTCAGACAATTCTCCCAAGTCTTTGGCGATGTTTGACACACGCTGACTAGCTGAAATCAAATATTTCTCAGCTTGAACTCTTGCCGTTTCATTAGTTTTAACAAAATCCTGATAGGCTTTAATCCAGTTATCAAGCGTGTCAGCGCTGGCCTTGGCCTCAAGCTCGGCCTGGATAATTCCAGCTTTCTCATTGAGAGCATTCAGTTGCTCCTGAGTTAGCCCTTGGTCGGCTTTAGAGTCTAGTTGTTTTTGAGTCTCTGACCAGTGAGGTTGCCAGCTCGTCATTGGTATGGCTCCAACTGTTAAAACGGCCCAATCAGCATTACCAATCCCTTCGAGTTCTGCAGTGAAGAATGAAACAGTGTCTCCAGCGTTAAGGTTTTTCTTGGATGTAAAAGTAGCACTCCAGACATCCAACTCAAAGCTATATGCTAGACTTATCCACTGCCAGCTATCGCTAGAATTTTCACGAATACCAAAACTAAGTGTACTGTTATCATTCCTCCACCATTTAGCGCTTAAAGTGTACTGCTTACCGGATTTTAAGGGTTCAGCCAAGACGAAGTCTTGCTGATGTTTATTTCTCCATCCAGTATTTGAGTCAAGTAAAAGGTTACCTGATTGCTCTGTCGTCCCAAATAAAGCTGTCCACTTATAACTTCCAGGATCCTGACTATCTGCCTCAGTGAAATCCGTTAGCGTACCTAAATAGCGCTTGTTAGTACTATCAGAGGTGCTAAAACTATCACGGCCATCAGCAGAATTAGCCCATGCCCTATGAAAATACGGAGTCCGACCATCTGCTCCAGGTTTACCTGGAATACCTTGAGGGCCGTCCTTGCCGTTTAAGCCATCTGAGCCTCTCCACCTATTCCAGCGATAGTCGGCAGGATTGACGCTGTCTGTTGAGTTGAAATCAACATAGACCCCTATATAGGCCTTGTCAGCGTTAGTCTGGCTAAATCCACTACCTGAGATAGTATCAGCATAAGCTATATGAGTGTACTGTGTACGTCCGTCCGCTCCTCTAACTCCTGGAATACCTTGGTCACCCTTAGCACCTTGTAAACCTTGGAGTCCTTGTAAGCCACGTTCTCCACGCTCACCTTTCTCCCCTCGGTCTCCTTTAGGACCTATTGCTCCCTGTGGTCCAGTGTCTCCTTTCGGACCTGTATCCCCTTTTTGACCTTGTAGCCCATCTGATGTATTGATGAGAGTCAACTGCTCAGAGGCTACCTCTTTGTTATCAATCCACGCTGAAACTGTCAAAACCATCTTTTGATTGATGTCAGAGGCTCTCACAATGTATCTAGGGCTTGTAGCTTTGATTTCGCCATCAACGACCCAACGCCATCCGCTATTGATGACTTTATTCCCTCGCATTAAGGTAGGAGTCACAATGGTCTGACCTTGGCCGTTTTTAAAGGCTATACCATTGTCAGTAGAAAGTTTGATAGAGTAAGGCTTAGCCTCTTCTATCATACGGTCTAGCTGTTGCTGAATGCCTTGAGATAGACGATTTTCAAGCGCCTTAGCATTTGAAAAAGTCGTTTTATTGTTTCTAGGATTGGTAAAGCTGATGACTTGCTCAGACACCCTCATCTCAAGCAAAAGAGTAGGGCTAAAGCCGTCATCATAGACTTTGACTGTATCTCCGATTTCAAGATCTGTAAATCCCTCAGCCTCATAAGTGACTGCTGGGTAACAGTTTTTCTTGAGCTCACGGTAGGCCGTTGAACGGATAACCTCAGGATTTGAACTCTCTACCGTCATATCTTTACGAATATACTGGTCTAGTGTACCTGTTGAGTGTGTGAATGTAGATGGATACATCTGCATAGAGATTGGAGCAACAAGATGAGCACCTAATTGATAAAATTCACGCTCACCTTTGGCATTGTTGACTGACCAAGATCCAAGACCACTAATGTCAATCACGTTGCCATGGTCGTCCTTTCCTGTAGGTTTAACTGAGTTATAAATCCCAGTCTTGTCAATCGTCCTAGTAATTGTCTTGAGGTTTTTTCCATATTCTAAAACCATTGAACTGACTTGACCTACTCCCTGGTAGCTATCGTCGTGCTCATGGTAGACATTGACCATAAATGACTTGATAGAGCTATCATCGTTGAGGCGTGTGTCAAACTCAATCTCAGCGCTAAATTTCTTAGCTAGACTTAATAGTCTATTTAGTTTGGTATCAGTACCCTCCCACTCGGCAGAAATCTTTTTATCTGAAACATCATTGATACCGATTTTTAAGAAAGTATAGTTGAGCAAGTCCATCTCCTCACAAAATTCCTTAAAGCTCATAGCTTTAGAGGACTTGTAAGGGTTAGCGTACTCATTTATCAGCTCAAGGTTTAGGTTGATACTATAACACTTGATAACTTTCTCATTTTCTTCAACTTTTCGGATAGTATGTAGATAAGTCTTGCCTTTATATTGAAATGATACAAAAGCCTTTTCATTTAGAGCGTTATAGGTTCTTTTCCGACCTATATCAGAGATAATGGCCTTTTTAAAAACAGTAAAATCAAAGGTACTAGAGCCTGTCTCTAAATACCTTGTCCAGGTATCATTGAAATAGTTTAATGTTCCTTGTTTTTCATTGTCCACAAATGCTACTTTTCTCAAATTTGAGTCATGTATTGTCAATAACATTGCTATAGATACCTTTCTTTAAATTCTACTTTGACAGTGGGTTTGGTCTTGACCCAGCTTGAACAATAGACCTCAAGCTGACTGCTTCCTGGTGGTATACTCAAAAATTTTGAACCCTGAACGACATCTGCAGCCTTCTCAATACCATCCACCGTGACGGAATCATTCTCGCTATCAAGGATGATATTTGACCCCATAGGATAGCGATTAGGAATGTCCCTTGAAGCCTGTACAAAATCTTTGCGATACAACAGCTCATCAAGATACAAGTGAGGAATAATCGCCTTTCCGTGAAATCCACCAATCGTAACGTGGATTTTAGCTGATTTTTTACCTCTGATTTCAGGAACGAAAAAATTATAGTGCGAGCCATTATAATAGACTTGAACTCTCTCATCGTTTCTCATGATTTCAAACTGCCCCCTTGTTTTCGCAAAAGGATTTCTGTTTTGGTCACTAGAAGAGTCGAAGTCTAAAGTTTTCAAGAAATTATAGTCATTGTTGTTATTTGTTGCAAAAACATTAAAACCGCAGTATAGACCGTTATATCGCTTATAAGTCTCAATACCGTACAAAAACTGATTATTTGCGTCAGTCACAGTCACTTTAATAAAGCCACATTGAGCCACAGAGTCTAGTTGATAGACAAGTTTGCAAAAGATGTAGTCATTGAGTGAGCCTTTCTGGCCTGTTGAGTCGGCAGGTATCTCCCATGATAGACCTGCGCCGTAATTCTCATTGTAAGTACCGCTGGTCTGCTCTCTTACTTTTATACGTTTCTTGCCATCTACTGCGGTCAGCTCTGATGTTCCAGTTATATTGTCCCATCTGCTATTGGTCACTGAACTATTTTTCACTGCTCTAGCAAAACCCTCAGCGATTTTGTCACCTCTAAAATCAAGCAAGACCTCAGAGTGCTTGACTGTTTCAGTATCAGCTTCTTTACGGTCTCCAACCTCAAAAGCTCCGCTAGTATTGACGATACCGATATAGCCATTCTCGGCGTTGTTTTTAACAGTGACCACAGGAAAAGCTGGGACGTTACCATTATTGACCAAATTAAAAACAACCTTGTCAGGTTGCTCTTGTCCGTTATCAAAACGCTTATAGGTTGAGCTGTGAGCTACTCCGTCAGGGATAATCAGGTCAAAACTGCCCTTTTGGAACCATCTAGTAATGTTGTCCATGTCCACAGAGCCAGATACTAGACCCATGTAATACTTGTCAGGCTCGTCTGAAATGACAATTTTGACAGCCTCAGAGGTATTAAAAATACCAGCTAGTTTGTGCTTAGCCGTTTCAAGTGTCATGCCGTTCCCATATTGCATAGCAAACTTGACTTTGATGATTTTAGCGCCTGTCCTTACCTCTTGCAGATTTACTCCTAAAAGTGGAGCGTCATTAGTAGTGATATGGCGCTCATTACCTACTGGTCTTATAATTTCGATAATGTCAATAACCTCAGAGAGGTCAAATCCATTGATTGTGATTGTGTCATTGTTCATTAGATAATCCCTCTCATCATGTTATCAATCATTAACTTATCGTTTTGATAGTTAGTCATTGGGTCTCCGATTTTAGCAACCAGAGTACCGTCATCTAGTACCATATTCACAGGGCGCTTGACAGCCTCCTCAGCCACTTCAAGAGCTCTAGCCAGGACTTTGTCAGCCTGGTCACGAATAACCTCGATTTGGCTTGTTTCTGCTCGTTCTGTGAGTGATTTGAGTCTAAACTGACTAGATACAGTATGTTTCCCTAAACCTAGCAAGTCCTCAGCGCTAAATTTGAACGCTGACATCTCTTTCTGAACGTATGCCAGACTATCAACCACATCAGAGCTATTCTGTTCAATACCCACGGCAATACCTTGAGCAATGTATCTACCTACATTGTCTCTAAATAGTCGTGACGGACTGTGGATCTTGGCCTTGGCTTGTGCTGCTCTTTCAGCTTGAGCGACAAGCTCATTAGCAGCAGCTGTGACAGCCCCAAGTGCTGAGTACATACCTTGCGCCAAACCTTGCCCAATCATGCTCCCTGCATAACGCATAGCTCCAGCCCCTGACATTGCCCTAGAACGGATTGAGCTTAACATAGCTGACATTGCAGCCGTTGCTGATCCAATTCCTGAGCGGATGCCGTTAGTAATGCCATTAGAGACCCCACGACCTGCCTGTTGACCGGCTTGAGTCATCTGAGTTGCCGATTGCAGGACCACAGACACCATCTGTTGCATGCTTGAGCGCATTATTGCTACAGCTTGAGACATTGCTGACTGCACAACAGAATTGAGTAGAGACATTGCTGATCTAGCAGCTGCCGAGATACTAGAAAAGGCCGAGGCAACCATAGGAGCGGATGTAGCTAACTGCATAATGGCAGTAGTTGCCATGATTGCTGATGTGGTAATCAGTGTAAACTGACCTGGTATTGTACCAAGTACGCCAACTAAAGCACTCACAACTCCACTGATTGCTGTAAATCCTGCTGATATAGCTAGGGCTCCAGCCTGTGCCATCAACATTGAACTTGACAAAGCAACTAACCCACTTTGTAGGATAGTAATGCTAGCTGTTGCCCCTGATAAACCTACAAAAGAGGTCATTACTGATGTTGCAAAGGCACTCATAGCAGTACCAGCCAATGTCATCGCTGGGGCTAAAGTAGTTACAGAGGCTGAAATTGTAGGAATGGTGCTTGCCATTGTTGTTAGTACAACAACGGCCATGGCTCCGCTGGCTTGTATTGTGAGTAGACCTGCTCCCAGTGCCTGCATACCTACACCAACGCTAGCCATGCCAGCGCTTGCTCCTGAGATTTTACCTACGCCAATAGCAACAGCGGCTAAAGATGCTGCCATATCCCCAAGGTTGGTATTTGTGATCATTACCACCCCTTGAGCTAACTGCTTAAATCCATTTCCTGCTTTTTGAGCAGCCGTACCAATAGAATTGAATACATTAGCAAGGCCATCTAATACACTCTTGATAGCATTACCTACAGAGGTGATGACATTGGAAATACCATTAAAAGCACTCTCAATACCTTTACCGATTCCTTGAGCAGCAGTAGATATTGCTTGCCCAACTGATGTAAAGATATTAGCAATGCCTTGCAAAGCTGTAGAGATCACTCCTCCAATAGAAGCAATAATGCCAGCAATACCACTCATAGCTGTACTGATACCATCAGCAATAGCCTGGATAATTGTTACAATTTGTGGTGCATTTGCAGATATGGCGTTAATGATCTGAGTCATTCCGTTAGAGATAGCTGTAACAAGTACAGAAATCCCAAGAGCAGCAACTGCAATACCAGCACCAATAAGAGCAACGGAAGCTCCAAAAGCTAAAATACCTACAGCTCCTGCTGTCAATGCTGGACCTAATGTAGCTGCTCCCACAGCAAGCAAGGCAATACCTGCTACAATGGCAAGCATTGCAACCTGTGCACTAGTTCCAGCTGAGGCAAGTTGTATAGCTGCCTGTACCAGGACATAAACACCAGCGGCAGCCATCAAGACCCCTGCGCCAATCATAAGAACTGCAGCGGCCAATCTCAAGACAGAGCCAGCACTTGCGGATGCCGTTGTCCCAACTGCTGTATTCCCTGCGCTCATTGCGGCACTTGCTCCAGCATTAGCAAATTGAGCTGTAGTAAGGCCTAGAATGTTCCCTATTAGAGATACTATGGTCTTACCAAAGTCAAAGGCGGATTTTAGCCCTTTTGCAATAGCTATACCAGCCTTGACACCTTTAAAAGCTACAGCCATAGTAAATAGTGCAGTAGCAATTCCTTTGATTGTTCCAGCGTCTAGGCTTTTGATAAAGCCAGCAAATGAGCTCGCCATCTGTGACACAAAATTGATGATTTTACCAGCTGCCTCTCCGATAATTTCCCATGGGATGAGGTCTGATAGTTTATCAAATAAATCTAGTGCAGCCTCCGACAAATCCTTAAACGCTTGATAGGCGTTTTTTATCGCACCTGTGTTAGCAAACGCTTCTAGGGCGAATTGGAAACCTGATGCCATTTCCTGAATGATGTGATTGACTAATTTGATGATGTTACCAACACCCTCTATAGCTTTCTCAAATCCATTTGTCTCGCTAGTCAGTTCCTCAAAAAGAGACTGAATAGTTACAACTATGTCTCTTGCTGTGTCAGATAATGACTCAAAAACTTTTATTTTTCTAAAAATAGCAAAAAAATTAGATACTATTTGTCCTGCTTGAGCAAAGCCATTTGAGACACCCGATACAAAGCCATCAATGTCAATGCTTTCTAGTAGTCCTCCCAATTTCTCAGCAATGCTGTCAAAATTGATTTTGTCCAAAGCGTCTGAAACTGCATTGACAGCCTTAATTCCAAACTTGTTAAGTTTTTCAAAGGCTGGCATAAGTTTATTAGATAGGCTTTCTTTTGCCCCATCTATGGCCTGGTCAACCGTTTTGAACTCTGTAGCCATCTTTTGGAAAGCGTCAGAGTTTCCTGCACGGTTCATGGCGTCAAAAAAGTCCTCTGTCTTGACTTTTCCGTCTTGGACGGCTTTTACAAGCTCAGCAGTAGACATTCCCATCTCTTTTGCGACAGCTGCCATACCAGCAGGAGCTTGCTCCATCATGATCTTAAAGTCCATCCAAGCTATTTTAGGTTTACTTGCCATCTGTGTCGCCTGAGTTGACAATGATTTCATGGCTTGGGCTGGGTTTTCAGCAGAGGCTGCAAGTCCACCAAAGGCCTTAACTAGACTACCAACATTCTTAGTCCCAACTGCGTCAAGTTGCGAGTAAGTACTAGCCATATCAGAGGCTGAGTAGATGGTTTTGGTTGCAAAGTCCTGCATTTCGGTCTTAGCTGCCTTGATTTCCTCAGCTGATCGCCCAAAGGCCTGTAGGTTCCCCTCAAAGGTTTTCCAAGCTTTCTGTGAACTGTTTAGCTCCGAGGCCATTTCACGGACACCACTTGTAATAGTCCCAATTCCTGTTGTCAGGGCAGAACTAATCAGATTAGCTCCTAAGACGGACTTAAAAACAGACCCTACTTTTGAGCCTGCATTTTCAAGTCCACCGAATAGAGCTTTAAGCTTGCTTACTCCTGATTGAGCATTAGAGCCATCCATATCAACCTTGATAGTAACTGAACCATCTGCCATTGTGTACCTCCTTTCTAAAATTAGTAGTCAAATTCATCAGGTAGAGCATACTCTTTTTTGAGTTCCCTCATGTTCTTCTTATACTGCTTACTATCTCCCTTTTGAGGCTTGTAAGAGCGTATTTTTAGCACCTCAGCAAATTTAGTATCACTAGGCAGGCCATTGAGTAAAGCGTTGAACTTCTTCCAGTGTAGGCTGTTCTGAGCGTCTATTAGGTCAATTCCGTAAGCCTGGAGAAATGATGAGTAAATATACTCAGCGTCGTACTTCAAGCTAAAGAGACGATCTCCGCCCTCAGATTGGCTCCTAGAGCGTATCTTGCTTTTGATTGGGTTCCCTGCCAAATCTAGCACTGGTGCTGTGTCTTTAGCTGGAATAATTCTGATATGCTCCTCAAATATCATCTTAAAGATTGCTGTAGCTTGTTCAGGCGTCAAAGCCTGAGTAAAATCTACACCAGTCAAGATTTGAATAGCCAGGAAAGGCTTGTAAAGTTCCTCAATGTCATCATCATTGATCAGCTCCACCACTTTCAAAACCTTGTTAAAAGCGATATTCATTGGATACACATCACCACCAAGGACTAACTCATCTGTCAATTTCCTTGATAGGTCCAGCATGTCAGTCACCTAGATATTTTTTGAGGGCATCTGTATTGTTGCGTTTTTCCCATTCTTCAATGACCCCAGTGATAACCTCAAGCAAGTAAGCCATAGTATCGACAGTCGAGCCGTTAGAGAAATCATAGACCTTGTTATAAGCGTCTTTGTCAAACAGTTCTGTCCAAGAGTCTTTGACTAAGTCTTGTAACGTTTCAAAGGCCTTACTGTCTTCTGTGTTGGCTAGTTTTTCGCCGTCTTTTTTGAGCTTTTTACCAACTGACTCCATTTTGTGGATGTTTTTGTCATTGGCTACAAATTCAAGCTTGAACTCTCCGAAATCAACAGGGATGACATTGTCACGTTTCTTAATTACTACCATTTGTTTTCTCTCCTACTAATTTTTAAAATCAAAAATAAAAAGGGGAGCCTGTTCACTCCCCTAGATCAAATCATCAACCGACTACAGCAGACTGTTTAGGCGCTACATTCCAGCTGATAGTGCACTTAAAGGTCTCATACTCAGACGCATCTCCGCCTCCAATTTGGATACCTGAGACAGTAGCGACTCCGACATATTGAGTTTTGCCATCAGCGTCTACCACTTTAAACCAGACATTACGGTCATCTCCAGTTTTAAAGCGCATAGCTGCAACAATTGCCTGAGCTTCATCCTCTTTGATGTAATCGCCCTCAAAACTGTAACCACTCTTAACAGACGTCACTACAGTTTTTTTGGTGCCGTCGCCGTTGTAGTATGCAATGTCATCTGTATCCTCGTCATTTTCAGCCTCGGCGGTTTTTACTCCGTCCGCAAGCCATTTCCAGGCGTCATTACCTGGCTCAGTAGCTGGTGCTGTTGGTAACCATGGCGCAAGAAAGTGTTTGCGTTTGGCGTTTTTCATTTTTGGCATTTAGTTTCCTCCATTTGTTTCAAGTTTTGCCGTTACATCTAACATGTAAATATAAAAGCCTTGCTCATCACGGTCATTTAGGAATGGCTGTGAAACTTCAAGGCCTCTGAATTGATATGAATTATTTTTGCTAGGTAGTTCCAGATTAAAATCAGCGAGAGCATGATTGATGGCCCACAGGATAGAGCTTGTCTTCTGGTGATCAGTCGTTTTGATTGCCACCTCAAAGACAAGGCTAATATCCTGCTTACCGTTCATGTACTCTGTTAAAATCTTCCCACCTGGCAAAGGATAAAGGACTAAATCCTCCCTCTCTGATAAGTAATCTAGCTTACAAGCCAGAGGGAGGTTTAGTGTGTTGATGAAATCCCTGAGGACTTCTGAAAAATCATTGTTATTCATGTTTTCACTCCCATTGCTCTTAGTCCGACTTTCCCCCAATTAGCAGAATGTAAAGCCGAGGCTTTCAAGTCCCACCGCTTACCTGTTCCAGGCGTGGTGTATTTACTAAAGACAAATGTCCTAACCTTGTTGTAGCTTGAGCCGTAAAATTGAGCTCTAGCATAAGGTCCAGGATATTTAACTCCGTCTTTGGTTGCTTGGCCACTTCCACTAAGTTCACCACTTTTTCGAGGGATAAAATGGGTAAAATCAGTCAACATTTGATTAGCGATAGCTAACTTCCCCTTAGCTAGTGCCTGTGGGGATACTTTTCTCTCTATGCCTTTTAGGTCAACTTTTACAGATACGCTAGTCCCCATCAGATACACTCCACCTCATAGCAAAATACTTTTTGTTTGTGTGGATAACTGACAGGAACCACAGAGGTCACTCTGTACTCACGTTCTCCGTCGTTGATAATGGCATTTTCAAAGGTCTTGTCTAAGACGATTGGGCAATATTTAGGGTACACAAATAACGTACTAGGCTTGGACTCTTTACGGTTGTTCTTCGTACCTTTGACTTGATACTGTCTGTCAAACCTAACAGTTCTAAGGGTCACTGGGCTCTCAAATACTTCTTTACCCCATCCGTCTTTTTCTCCTGTGGTTTTCTGAATTGTTACAGTATCAATCAATAACCGTTTATCAATGTCTGTCATAACCTACCCCCCTAAAGCCAAATCCTACCGATTTCAGAGTATTCAAGGCGTCAAGTGATAAGTTATACCTAGCACTCTCTAAAGACTGGCTAGATGAGTTTTGGTAGGTGATATGAGTGCGCCCTAGAACCACAGTAGAGACTGATTGCTTATCATCAGCCGTAGTGATCCCACTAGCGTCCAAATATGCTACCTGGAAAGCCGTAGCCAGTTTGACAGCTTGCTTTCTGTGCTCAATCTCTTTTTCAAAGTCTACAAAACTGTAGAAATTGTTAAGAAAGAGGTTGATAGCAATCTCTGCCCTCTTTAGTAGCTTTTCAAACTCCTCAACTTCATCAAAACCAAAGTCCTTAAATTCATCTTTTGTTAAGTAGGTCATGACTTTACCGCCTTAAATTAAATAATCTGGATTCTCAGAAAGCCCTGGGATTACATCTGAAGTTGGTTCTTGAGATGGGACAACTTGCTCGATTTCTTCTAGCCAGTTGTCTCCATATTCCGCAAGTGTCTGTCTATTAATTTCATCCGCTTCAGCAACTGTCATTTCATACGCATTATTTGCATCAAACTGCTGCCCTGTTTTTGCCATAAAAAAGTTTGTTTTAGCTTTAAATGTAGCCATTTATTTTATTCCTCCACTTCGTATCCTTGATTTTCAAAGGCTGAAATCATAATCGGGTCAGATAGAGTAAACGTTACTCCATCTTTTTTCAATGTTTTTGGATCTTTTACTTCTGGCTCCTCTTCAGTTTCTTTAGATACAACCAAAGTCTCTTCAATGTTAGAATCGTTCATTTTTATCCCCTTTCACTAAGCTGATTTGTGAACGTAGATAGCTTTCTTCTTGTTGTCAAGAACAAAAGCGTCGTAACGGATACGACCCTCAACGAGCTTGCCGTTAATTCCTGGTGGGTTATCGTGGATCTTGTAGTCTTCCAACTTAATAGGAGATGGAGTAGCCACAGGATGAGCAATAATAAACTCTACATTTTGTGGCAATCGTGATGTAGGTGTCAAAACTACTGGTAAGCCGTCAATCATACCTACTTGACCCTTGATAGTGATCTCTTGGCCAAGGTCAGAATTTTTCACAAAAGTTGGGTCAAGCTTGATGAGTTTGTAGAATTTAGGAGATACATGCAAGATGCGACCAGCTGTTGGGACGAAGGCGTCAGTTAGTTTAACCTGACCATCAAGTACAAGCTCGTAGGCATTTGTTTTAGTTACTGAACCAGTAGCGATATGATCTGTATCTGCACCAGCTACGATTGTTGCAAAACGGTAAGTGTCTACCTCTGGGATAACGACTTCTGACAACTGACGTGCAAGGGCTTTTCCAGCCTCCATGACACCATTTGTGTCCTGTTCAGATTTCTTGTCAATCGTGAATGTGAAAGAGCGGTCTTTCTTCATTGTCATAGTTTGAACTGTATTTCCAAGTTCCTCAGCGTCACCGTAGCGATTTTGCCCAGTTGTCTTGTAGTCATTCATTCCTGATGTTGGGATAGAGTAGACCTTGACGGTGTCAACTCCAAGAAAATCAAAATCTTGGTTAACAATACCATTAGACAGGGCCTCTTTAGCAAAGCGCTCATCTACTTTTTCCTCAAATTTAGCTGCGTAATTTACTGCCATGTGTAATATTCCTCTTTTCTTTATTTTTGGTTTTATACGCTATCAAAGCCTGCAAATAGGGCTTTTTCCTCTGCGCTTAGATGATCGTATCCAGTTTCTGCTGGTGGATTTCCGTGCACAGAGATATTAGGGTTAGGCTGCTTGTCCTCAGCTTGGAATAGGTAAGGGCTTGACTCTTTGAGTGAGTTGATTGTGTCCTCTAGTTGAGGTTTTCCATCTTCTCCTAGCTCGATTTTTTCTAGGTCAATGAATTTCATCAAATCCTCTGAGTTGTAAGCTCCTACGTCTTTTAAAGCAAGGGCTACAGCGTTTGTTTTAGTGACCTGAGCAAGGTTTGCCTCACTATCTAGCTTGTACTGGTCAAATTGGGCCTTTAGTTCTTCAAGCTGTTGTTCGCTTTCAGCGCTAGCTCCCTCTTTGGCCTGTAAATCATTGATAGCTTGGGTTTGTTGCTCAAGCTGTTGTTTTAATGTGTCGTTTTCGGCTTGTAGTTCCGACTTGGCTTGTGACTTGGCATTTTCAATACCTGCACCGTACGCTTGCATAATATTGTCAATGACAGCCTTGTCCTCGATACCTGCCTCAACTAACATTTCACGTTTAAGACTCATGTCTTAACTCCTCCTTTTTTACGTCACATGGACAAATTAAGACAGTTTTACGCCATGCTCCAGGGCAAAATAAAAAACCGTATGGATTTCCATTCGGTTTATAGTGGTTTATAGCAATTTATTGCATGAAAAAAGCGCCTAGATTGTTCTAAGCGCTATGAGATTGCTTTAATTGAAATAATCTGACTCTCAAAGAGAGAAATCTCAGTCGGTTCATCAGGGCTAGGATTGTCAATGAGGATAGTGATTTCATCTTGCTCATCATTGTCCATTTCGTCAATAAAATCTGTGACAAGCCCTTTGATGACTTCACCGTCACTATTTACTACCTGAACTCTTGAGCGTAGGTAGTTCCAAAGTTGTTTACTCATTTACGGTCTCCTTTCCCTTTGATAGTTGGCACAATATGTGAGCCTGTTTTACTGTAATGAATACGAAAATCAGTAGTATTCTCAACGACTTCACCAGTTCTAGGATCTATATAGGTTCCTATAGGTTTATTTTGTGAGATAATTTCCTGCATTTTGGTTGATTTTGGATCATACTTGAACTGTCCTGTTCCAGCATACCTATCAACTAGTGCCTGACATTCTTCTTTAGTGATTGTCAGATAGCTTGGTGGAGGTGCTCCTTTTTCTAAGTTCTTCTGGAGATATTTCTCATATCCCTTAGTGCCTCTAATGTGGTTTTCAAAATGCTCGTTATTGATTTCCGTCTTAATTATACCACTTTTAACAGCTGAATTAAACTTCTCACGCATTTCTTTTTGTTCTGCTCTGTGTTTTTCCAGCTTTTCAAGTTCTTTTCTGACCTTAACCTCTTTCTTAGCTTTGGTATAAGGGTCATCATAGTATTTCTCTCTAGCATAATCACGATGTAGGAAAGGGTGCTGTTTGAGATAGTCTCTCATGGCTCCCTGTTGGATCCTAACCTTGCTCTTATACTTACTTATCAGCTCCTGGTCACCTAGTTTCTCTGCAACGTGTAGAAATTCCTTAGACTGTCTGATAGAACGCTCCAGGGCTCTCTGTTTGGCCTGTACGTTTGCGTTTTCTATCGCTTGCTCTGGAGTCAAGTCTCTTAACTCGTCAGGCAAATCAGGCTTGTAGTTAGCCCCTGGAATGAACGGCGTCATCTCATGAGTACAGTTAATACCCTGACAGCCCCAAGCGTAGCCATAACCATAGTCCGATAATGCTAAAATACGCTCCCCTTTTTCCGTCCTAGCAACTCCAGTAGTTACTATCTGATGCTGCAAAGGAGCGCACATCTCTCTTGCTGTGGCCTTTTTGTGATAGTAAAAGGTATCTATCCCCAATTCCTCAGCTGGAGCCATTCTGACCTCACGATAGACACGCCAAGCCGTCGATTTAATGACTTGCCTAGCGTATGTGTCAGCTTTCCAATGTTTTCCTTGGCTATCCGTAAAGCCGTAAAAGCCTTTTTTAGCCCATTTCATGACTGTATCAGAGATAGCCTTGTCTGAGGTAGTGAGGCCTGTGACAACCTTGGCCACGCTCTCCTGGACTATGGACTGATATACCTTTCTCACACTCATTGGCAGTGTGGTATTGATGAGGTTGTCTATATCTCCCATAGCCTGATTGACATAAGCAGCTAGATTGGTCTGAATGATAGAGTTACCAGCAAAACCACCTCCACCAGCCGCCTCTAAAAGCTGTTGTTTGGTGTCTTTATAGATTTTGTAGCCCTCATTTTGGATAACATGCCTAAGCTGTTCCTCAGCAATCCCTGAGCGGTCAGAAATGAGCTTGACATTGTCCTCATTGAGTAGGCCCATCTCATTCATTTTCTCAAGTTGCCAAATATAAGGGTTATCATCAAGGCTAGCAGAGCCACGCTCTTTGATACGATCTATTACCTGGTCAAAGAGTTCAAGAGTTAGCTGATGATAGATGTCTGCAACGTTACTGGCGTCAAGCATTAACTGCTCATCATTTAGCTTGATTGGTTTCTTCTTGTCATCAGCCATCTAATCACTCTCCGTAAACTTCTACATCATCAGGACTACGCTCTCCGCTTGCCTCGTCAATAGCATTGCCACTGATTTCAGCTTTGATTTGTTTAGCTTTTTCAGGAGTCACATTCAAAACTTTCTCAATGGCCATGACATCCGTGGCAAAACCTGCATTTACAACTTTAACCCAGTAGTCCAGCTCTGCATTTCGGTCTGTAAAAACTCCATCATCAAGGTTAATGCTGATTTTCTCCATGTCAGGGATACTCCCCTTATAAAGACCGTAGGCTTTGCCTAGTTCTAACATTGAGATAATGAGCTCTTTCAAAGACTGCTCTACTAAGCTGACAATGCTGTTTCTCATCTGATAAGTGTCTGAATTCTCGCTGACAACCTCAGTAGCTGTCTTTAAGCTCTTACCGTCAAAGGTGAACGTGCCAGAAGATACTCCTATCTGCATTTCAAAGATTGCTAGGATCTTATTGATAGCCTTGATATAGTCATCTGATCGGATTGGCGTTGTAAGGTCGGTAATACCTATCCCCTTGTCCATATCCCCTGAGTCGATTTGTTCATAAACGTTACGCCCAGCCTCAAACTCACGCTTGACTGTGACATTCTCGCCCTCTTGATTGTACTCAACTTTAATCATTTGACTAGGCACGGCCACTCTGCGCTGCCCCATCTTAATCTCCCACATGAACTCATCATAAGTCGTGTTAAGAAAGTCCATTGTAGTCTTAGCATTGTCAAAGATAGACAGCCCGAGGGCTGAGTTAATGTCTTTATTGTTCATTCCTGGAGTTTTCAAGTAAGTAAAGAGCGGACGGCTCAAGCCATTCAGGTCTACCACTTCCTCAAGATCCTCATAGAGGTCTGATAGAGGAACCCTAGAGCCTACCACGTTCTGATTATCAGACTTGTAGAGCTCGTTAGTAACCGTGTACTTATCATCTTTGCCCCACTCATGCAACTCAATCAGCGTGTAAAATTTCTGCTTGTTACCCTCTGACTTGATTGTCTTAGTTATAATAGCAGCACTAGATACGTCCTGTGTGTTGTTTTGCAAAGGCAAAAAGACAGGCGCTTGAATGAAAGAGACTCTTACCTTGTCTCTATCGACGTATGGCCTCATAGCCAAGCCCCCCAGCGCCAAACCACTCTCTAAGTAACGCTCAAAGTTCTTGACAAATCTATCATCTTGTAGCTGTTTCTGAATGAATTTATTAGCGTCTTTGTCATCTAGCTTGATTTCAGCCTGCTCATTAAACACTAGGCTTGCAATCTTCTTGGCTGCTGTACGTCCAATAGGTAGATGGTTGAAAGCTCGTTTTTGAGGTGTTCCGTTACTGTCAATGTACTCAATCTGTGGATAATGCCCTGCATAATACTTGAGATTTTCCCTAATGCGGTCATACTCTGCGGATGACACTGCTATTTTAGGGTGATCAGTGATATTCGTTAAGTTCTGTGTCGTCATCACATACTTGCTCCTTGTGAAAAAATTCTTGATAGTCTGTACTATTCCCATTGTTAGCTCCTTTAGGCTTTTAGTCTTAGCTCTCTAGCGTTGTCTAGGACAAAATACTTGAACTCGTCCACCGTGTGGTCATCTTCCTTGATGACTTTTGGATCATCAGTATTAAGTGACTTGTCATCATAGCGGTACATCTTATGCTCCTCTATGAATACCTTGTTATTTTCTGTATCAAGGTAGTAGAAACGCCCCTCAGCTAGTAAGCTAATAACCATGTCTATCATGGTCTGGTTTTTCTTCTTAGCCACAGGGTGCCAGCGCTCACTATAGTCTTTGAAATATTGGTTTCTCAAAGCTCCCTCCGCACTATCAATAGTCATTTTTAATTTAGGTACTCTGTAAGTCTTCATGACCTTGTCTATAAAGTCATGTATCATCACAGAGAGCTCACTAGGCGCCTTTTTGATGGTCTTACCAGCTGGACTATAGTAGAACGTATCAAGTAAGATAACATTACCCTTGGCAGTGAGGCCGTAAGCTCCACAGGCCGTTGCTGACTGTTGGTGTCCTGTATCTAGGGCAAATGATATGCCTATCACTTTGTCATCATCTGGGAGGCTTTCTAGTGGCTTAAAATAGCTCATGTTATAGACATGATTACCTAAACCGATTACCTCACCTAGATACATCCATCTATAGTAGTCAGGATCAGTCTCTTTATAGCGCTCAATCTTCTCAATCATCTGTTTAGACAAAAAACCTAGCTTATCATCAAGGTAGGTGCTGTGATGTATCATGTAAGTTGGGTCACTAGCTTTCTCAGCAACCCACTCATTTATCCAGTCATAGGGATTTCTCGGAGGGTTGTATGTGAAATAGACTTTGACCTCTTTGCCATTCGGTAGCTCTTGACGGATGAAAGTATCCTCAACTATATCAATGTCCTCACGGCCTGCAAATTCAGCAAGTTCCTCAAACCAAACAGACATTACATAGCCTTTGGCTATCTTCTGGGATTTGAGTTTCATTGGATCGTCTACACCGTAGAAATAAAAGGCTGTGCCTGTCTTCTTATGTGTAATCTGTAAGGGAGATTTCCCAAACTTGAACTGATTAGCTAGCCCCATCTCATAGATGGCCCATCTTATCTGTTCATACACTGACATCCTCAAGTACTTACCTACTTTTCGCAAGACTACCACATTACCCATAGGATCATTAATAAAATCATTTACCAGGTCGATGGATACCACAGAGGACTTAGTAGAGGCACGTCCACCCTTGAGCACTATGTGGCTCTTGAGTGTGTAGAGGACTTCATCAAATACTGGGTTAATCAGTTTCGCTAGGTTCAGTATTGCCATTATACTCACTCCTATCAAATGTAAATCCAGTAATGACTGTATCGTCCTCATCATTAGAGCCTAACTGAGCCTTGAGATTATCAATTTCAAGTCTTAATTTTTCATCAGCAAGCTCCAAATCATGAAAAGCCATGTTATTCATGCCGTCCAAAGCTGAAAGAAAAGCGTTAGAATTAGCTTGTCTGATGCCGTCGTTCTCTATGCTTGCCCTAGCCTTATTTTTGAGCCATTCATACTCGTTAAAAGCCTGCTCTCTGGACCATAGAGACATGTTTGAGAACTGTTTGAGTAATTCACGATACCTAACCAAAACCTCACCATTCTTTAATAGCTCACTAGCCTTATTATCAACGACGTTGTCTCGCCATTTATTAGCAGATGGATAGGCTTGCCTATACGCTTGTCTTTGAGATAGTCCTGAGATTATCCCTTGGACAAATAGCTCTTGTTTTGGGGTTAATCTATCCACTCATGGACTACCTCCTTTCGACAAAATAAAAAGCCACTCAAAGAGTGACTTAGTGCAAGTAGACTACAGACTTGCTTGTTAATTAAGAATATTTTTTGAAATACTTTCTTTTTTTATTTTTTTGTAGTCATTTAAAACCTCTGAAGGAATCAAACCCTCTAGCTTATAACTTATCCGGAATATAATTAGCTACGCAATCATGCAAGGTCTGGTCGCTACTGCCGACCTTCTAATAAGTTAATGAGTGATGTATGAATACTAAGCCTACTGCCTACCCCATTCTGGGACACAAAATACTCAAAGGAGAGGGAGGGACTCGAACCCTCAATGCCCTTTACGACACCCTGATTTCAGGTAACCATCTACCAATTCTGAGACCTCTCTTTTCAATTCCTTATACTACCATTCTAACAGATTTTATACTTCATGCCTGTACAGTTACTATCATTTACTATCATTTCTGAAAGAATACTATCAAGTTCCTTCACTGCTTGTTTCTTCAAACGATAGTAAGTAGGGGAACTCATGCCCCCCATGCTGTCACAGATGTCATCAACGTACATCTTATTGATGTAGGTCTTTCTCAAAATAGTTCTATGTTTTGGATTTTTAAGCCTATTGATCATTCTACCTAATTCAAGCTTTCTGTTGATAACCTCTTTAGTATCCTGTTCTATAGCCTCTTTCATCACAACAAGCTGAGTATAGACGTCATCAACTTTTCTAGTTTGTCCACCTTTGACTTTGACATCTGACCACTTAGGACTTGAGAGCAAACCAGCCTCAAGTTCTTTGATTTCATCTATACGGCTTTGGATGTCCATGTCAAGGTCTTGTAATTCTTTTAATAGCTCTTTAGCCTTGTTCACTCTCTGTCTCCTTTGTGATATAATAGTCTTATTAGGAATTTAGCTGAGGCAGAGAGTGTCTTGGCTTTTTTTACTCCCAAGATATATAAATTTTCTTATCAGAAATGTAAGTGTCACCTGTCAAAATATTTCGTGAGCGATATATCTTGTGTCTAACTCTGAAACCTGGTCCTAACACCTCTCGTAATAACTCCAACGTTTTCTCATTATCCAAGCGACGTCTAGTATACTCATCTTTGACTGATAGTACACCTATCAGATGACCTGTATATCCTTGCTGAGCAGATGCTTTTATTTTCTGCTCTAAATCGTGTTTCTTGAAGTAACGCTCAAACCATTTAGCATGGCTTTCTGAGCTAAGTTGCTGTACTTCATCGAATAGTGTCATGATTTACCTCCAAAAGTTCAGGGTTTTCGTAGATGTTGCCAATGATTTCGAGGCTATCAGCAATCTCTTTAGCATCCTCTTCAAATTCCTCTAAAACTGCACAGTCTGCAATAAATTCAATCTTACCTTTTTGTTCCACGTAAAAGCCTAGCGTGTTATGTCTCTCCATACAAATAACATCTTTACCATTTGTAATAATATCCCCTTCAAATATTTCCTTGCTATTTCTGTCAAAAAGACCTGTTGATTGCATGAGGATAACATCCTCTCCGTTTCGCTTGTCTTCGAATTTTAACGGAACAGATATATAGCCATTACTAAACTTCCCTATGATTTCTTTTCTGATAAATGAAATCATCAGTATTTCGTCAATCATTTCTTCTGCTAACACATACCACGCCCTAAGTCTTAGTTTCATAATCTCACCTCGTCTCCAATCCTCAATGTTTCGTAGCTTGTTTGTGTGACTACGAAAATGCCGTAGTTCTGTATTGTGATCGTGTAGAGTTCACCTATTTTCTCCTTGTGAACAACCTTACCTTTAATTTCTGCGCCTTGATTATCAGCTTTATAGACGATAATTGGACGCTTTTCTTCTAATTTCTTAATATGGATACTCTGCCAGATATTTAGTCCAGCAGAGACGAGGATACATACTGTAATGAATCGTTTCACATTACCACCTCATATATAAATATTTCGTATCAATATCTTGTTCTAAAATACACTCTTTCAGCGACTTTAAAACCTTCAATGCACCGCTAACTGTTCCCCATCTATTTTCAGGTTCATACTGTATATATTTTTCAGGGTACCGTTCTAATTCAGAGATGCCGCGTTGAATGTTATCTAACACATCAGCGATGTTGTACGTAGTGTCTTGGTCAAAATCCCAATCCATAGCAATTCTAAACATCTTCCCGAGATTGTATGTCGGAGAACTGTATTTAGGTTCAGCAATACAAATATAATCTCCACTCTCTATTTTCGCTAAGATTTCCAAATCATAACTCATTACTCCATCTCCTCCATCTTTACTTTATACATTCGATCACCTCGATACTTGCTCTCGAGCTGAGCCTTGCATTTGGCAGCATCACCCTCTTTCTTAAAGAAGTGAGTTTCGTCTACCATGTTGTCAAAAAATAATGTTACTGTGTATGACATTTTTACCTCTTTTTCTTAACTGCTACCGTGCTACCGATAAATTCTAAAAAGTAAAAAGTTTTTTTAAGAATCCCTATTTTATAGGCTTTCTCTATTATTACTATTATTTTATATACTTTTTTTAAAAATATAGGTAGATAGGTAGCATTATATATAAATATTAAATAAAAGTCAGTAATATCAAGGGGTTAGACTGCTACCGATGTGCTACCGATGTCTCATGTTATCGGTAGAATGCTACCGATCTACCCCCTCAACTGCTACCGATGACTACCGATAATTTTTTAATTGCTACCGATTAGATTTTTCCGAATCTTTCACTCTTACGAACCCTTTTGTACTTTTACCGCCTGCCCGAAAAACACTTTTTTTCCAATCAGGATGATTATCCATGATCATGTTTATCTTTGTCGAAAGTTTCCTATCATTCGAATTCCTCATAAATAAGTTGTACATCATTTCACGAGTCGAGACCTTATCTAGTTTTTTGATACCAGGTTCAAAGTCGCTACTATTATCAAAATATTTACTTGTGTATTGATGTTGTTGCTGAATAGACCAGTTTTGCCAATTTTCAGGGACGGGCATATCAAGATATTCAAGCACTTGTAACTCAACTTCATCACGATACATGAATTGTTCACGGTAGATATTCAATTCATCCTCTGTATTTTCATCAAACATCAAATCAGCCCCAGCGCGATAGATTGTAACGGCTTCGCCCCAAATTTGTTCGATTGTATCAGGCTCGATTTCCATTGGATGTTTTTTTTGTTTCTTGCTATCTGCCATAATCGGGAGAAATCGACGTTCACCGGTTTTGTCCTTGAGGTATTCTGTTTGATTAGTAGTCCTAGCTAAAATGAAGTTCTTGGCAAATTCTTCTGTTCGTTTCATATATGGCTTACGATAACGTAGGCTGGTTTTAGAAATAAAGGCCTTAGTTTCTGCAAAGCTCATCCTATTACTGGCCACCATTTCATCATCGTTGACGATTAGACTCTTTAACATAATGTCGTAATTATCTTTATTAGAGAAATCTGTTACGGCATCCGTATACCATTCGCCGCCCAATTTTTGAAGGAGGGATGTTTTCCCGACTCCTTGGCCACCAACCAAATCCAGAACATAGTCAAATTTTACGTAGGGTTCATAGACCTTAGCAACTGCACCAATTAGCCACATTTGAGCAATTTTAGAAATTAAAGGGTTATCTTCAGCGCCAAGATATACTTGAAGCATGCGGTCAATCCGGTTTCTGCCATCCCACTTTTCAGCTGCTTTCTCCATATACTCAATAACTGGATTGTAGGATCTTTCTGAGAAGAAGGTCTCCATACCATCAAGCATCGCTTGGTTTGAGAAAGCAACACCTAATACACTCTCAAAATAAACTTTTACGACTGAATCAAAGTTAGAAGGAAGCTCACCTTTTTTAAAAAGAGTGTTGCCGATCTTGATGTCTTTAAGGAGTTCATGTTCCTGAGAGAAATCATTATGTTTTAAATAAATACTTAGTTGATCATCAGCTTTAAACGCCACGAGTACATTCATCGGGCTGTTTGCTTTGATGTCGCCTTTTGCATTTGTAATCATTTTATCTTGTGAATTTATACTTACTACATCACCGATTACTCTCACCTCCTATCTTTTTTAATCATACTTTCAACAGTACGCATCATTTCCTTTTCAGGCAAAGGATTTTGACTATTTGCATTTGCTAGTCTTGCTAATTGAACAACTACACCATCGTCGACTGCACGATATAAGAGACCACCTACAAACTTTGCTAGTTTGTCATTTCGTCCACCCTCATCACCAAAACCAAGGGCAATGGTTTCAAAGAGATCTGTAGTCTGTGTTCGATCTCTAGTATGTGAACGTCTAGCTAAATCCCTAAGACCATCCTTACCATCATACTTATAGCCATGAGTTTTGCCATACTGTTTTTTTATAGCCTGGATTAATTCTTTTGAAGGAGTAACCATCGTGCCACCTTCCTTAGACTTTTCCAGATCCCACTCATACTGCCCTTTATCTGTGGCAGATGGTGCGACAAGGATATAGTTATTCTCGTGCGCCTTGATATCAACCCCAGGCAAAAATCCAATCATCTGTGTGATAGGTTCATCCTCTCTTTTGAAATAGAATAGATGTTTCCCACCACTTGCAGTTTTAGCTTGTAGAGTTGGCTCAATCAGTTTTAAGTATTCCCACTTTTTCAAAGACTCAAAGCCGTTGGACTTACCATGCTTGTCAATGTCAATAACGAAGAAATCAATTGTCCTCAAAGCTATATTTGCATTAGGCCACTTGGTCCAAGCTTCTTCTATCTGTTCAGGAGTCAACTTCGGCTGGTCAGCAAATGCCATGAGAGGAGCTTTGCTTTTGGGGTTCATTGGAATGACACCAAATCCTAATTTCTGATACTGTAAAGCATATTCTTTCATCGACGGCATGTTTTTTTCTCCTCTTTGTAAATGTAAACAAGTTCCTGGGCCATGTAGTCCATCTGATACTCTTCTTCTGACATTTTCAGATGGTTCAACATGTGCGCGTAGGCTTCTTCAAAAGTTTTGAATGGTCCTAGGTCACTGTTTGTTTCATCAATGACCCAAAACTTGCTATTTTTTAGAAAGGGAGGTCATCATCATCAATTTCTGGAACACTTTCAGTTTTACCAAACTGGTATTCTTCCAAATCGTAGTTGTAGCCTGTTGACTTATCACGCTTAGTAAATTCGCCAATCACAAGAACGAATTTTGTACCAACCGCTTTACGTTTGAGGGCATCTTCCATGCTCTTGTTATCTTCAAGGTCTGATGCTTTCATTTTATCATCAGCCAATTCAAGTGCTTTTTGGAAGAATTTAACGGTTGTTTCAACAAGGTTAGTAAGGTCCATTGTCTTACCGTCCTTCTTCCAGGTATCCAGTGTCCCCATGCCGACATATTGAGTACGGCCGTTGAATGGACTTTCTGGGTCACGAACTTCAAAGGCATAGTTGATAGATTCCCACTTACTTTCAGCAATGCGTGCTTCTACTCCAGTCAAGACAACTGGATATTCTCCGCCTGGTAAATGTTGATTCCCGTTGTTAACCTTATCTTTGCGTGGGTCATAACCATTGGCCTTTAATTGTTTTGCGATATCTAATAAACTCATGTTTGTTCTCCTTTATTTCTTAAAAAATTTCGTCATCATCAGAAGTAGCTTGCTTTGAAACTTCTGCTTGTTTAGATTTACTTGCTTTTGTGGCTTTCTTTTCTGTCATGATAACAGCACCGTCAATTGTCTGCAAAATCTTCAAAATTGCTTTATCGTCAATCTGATCAGATTTGTAAGTTTTACGTTTGCGGATTACTTCCCGGTTGTAATTGTTGCCAAGTTTTTCAGTCCGAATCATCAAATCTGAGTTTCCATTGATGAGATTGACGTACTTTTCACGTAAACTTGGTAAAGTCTTAACTGCTTTTCCATCGTCATTGTATTCAGTGATTTCACGACTGATATAGATAACATTCATCGGTAGAGCTTTAAGATCAATAACCAATTCTGTCAAAGCCTGGTTAAAATAATCATAGCCTTTACCGTAACCGATTTCGGATAGCGACTTGACTTCAAATTCGCCACAAACAGCAATTTTAATCATGTCTATCACATCATCAATAACATCGACTACAACTGTTTCATAAGTGTGTTTCTGAGTTTGAAGAGCTAGTAAGATTTCACTCAATTGCTCAATCACTGATTTTGTGATATGACCGTTCTTGTCCTTTTCGTTGACAAGTTGGATTGCTGGAACACTATTTGCACTAGCGTTTCCATCTGTGTTCAAAATGATTGGATTTGGAAATTCGTTGGCCAGGTAAGATTTTCCGCTCATTGTGGCACCATAGAAAAAGAAATTTCTTGGAGTATCCACTGGCACTCGTGGTTTATTTGCTGGAAGTGTAAATGCCATTAGAGAAGCCCTCCAATAATGTACTTAATCATGTCCTCGATTGATGAACGGTCACGCTTGATAGGTTCAACTTCTGATCCGTTCGGATAGGTCAATTTGTATTCCGCTTCAACTACGACAATTTCACAGTCAAAAGCTGCAGCAAGAGTCTTGTAAGTCTTTTTGTTGTCTTCGTATTTTTTACGAGGAAGCTTCAAACAATGTTCCAAACAGCAAAAGTCAGCTTCAAACGCCAAAGAACTTCTGTCCTTGTAAGATTTAAGAAATTCTCCAGTTTTACGGCTACGAAATACGATCATTTCAGTTGTTTTATTCATTTTGTTTTCCTCTTTTTTTAACTTTCTTTATAATAAAATTCAATAATATTCACATCATGCTGCTGCCGTGAACCAGTCACGCGCCACAACAATTGACGATAGTCATCATATTCACCAGAAGATTTATCTACCGGATCCAGCACGACAACTGTTTGATATTTATGCTGTAAACCATCAACTCCTACACCCAAAACTTGACTAGTAGCAACCACGATTTTCTTATCAAGCCCTTCTTGGATATCTCCCGTCCAGATTCCAATTTCAGGATGGCGCTCGCGAATGACGTTGACAATCTGCTTAGACTTACTGACAATCAGCATTTCATGGGGTGTCCTCTCAATCAATCCGTCCAGCTTGAGCATGAGAGGGGTATCTGCATTAACTGGCTTCAGTTTTGGAAAATCCACGGTTACACCAGTTTGATTTAGGTACTTCTCAAAGGTCTTGCGACCAAAGGACTGTTTGGCCATAGCCGTCTTGTCTCCAACAGTGACCAGGTTAAGCTGCCTAAACTCAGCTAATTTCTCAGGATTTCCAGCTTTAACTGTGACTGGATAGAACTTGGTTTCAAAACCGTTATTTTCAGTGGCATTCTCAATCTTTTCAATGTCTTCCCAGCGGAAGAAGTTCGGCAAGTTTGAGATATAACTTTCATAATTCCTGAAATCTTCCCACTTCTCTTTTGAGTAACTAAACGGATCATAGACCATTCTTCCGTGAGTTTTTTGCCAGTCAAATTTATTATTTGGGGTTGCCCACCCGAAAACGATTTTTTCTAGCGGGTAGAAATTCTGGCCTTTCTTCCTGATTGGAGTCGCTGAAAGACCTATTGTGTATTTACGCTTTATTTTGCAATATAAGGCCACTTGCTTATCACTCGACATATTCTGCCACTCATCTATTATCAGCACATCACAGGCTAATTTATGACCTTTTTTGATTAGATTTTGAAGATACCTGTCTGTTTGAATGATAATCTCAACATCTTTGTCAAAATTCATAAACTTGACTGCATCTATCCAACCATTCAGAATTGCTAGTCGATTATTCGTGATAATGATTCTTTTCGCTTTTCTATGTTTGGCGATCGCTAGGGCGCAGATTGTTTTGCCTCTGCCTCCTAAAGCCTCAAGAAAGATTCCATTCGTCAGCATATCGCTACGCTTAACCGCCTCAGCTTGCCATTTTCTCAGTTGCAATTTTCCCAATATCTTGAACCACCTCCTCTACATCATTTCGCATAGCCCAGAATAACCCGAGTCGGGCGGCTGCACGTACATCTTGATGATGACTCTTACTAAACTTCCATAATCCCAAAAGTTTTAAAAGTTCGTTTGGAATATCGGATTGATAGCCAGCATTTCGCTGGAGAACAGAGCCAGGAAAAAGAATTTGAAGCAAGGCGATATTCTCAAGAACCGAATTATCCTTTGATTTATCATTGTCACGCGCTTCAAACTTTTCAATGACTACGATATCAGGTTTTAAAAATCGGCCCACTTCTTCAAACCACTTGCGCGTACTCTCGATTTTGGCTGATGGTACAACCCAATGATCAACTAACTTTGCATTATCCAATAGTACGATCCCATGCGTACTTTTTGCCGCTTTGGCACTACCTGGATCAATAGCTAAAATTTTCATCAGACACCAACTTTCTCCGTCAGAACACCTGGATAAAGGGCCGTGTTAAACCAATTTTGTTTATTTACCTTTGCAAAGGCAAATAACGATTTAACTTCTTTTGCTTGTTTTTCGAATCTTCGAATATCTTCTTCCGATTCAAAGATAGGTTTTTCTTTGTATTTAGCGACTGTGACCAGCTTGTACTCCGGAGTAAACACCGGCTTTTCATTTCCCTGATCAAGATTCGTTTCGTCTACTTTCACAAAACGAATCGCAACATCAAATAGAAAACCTTCAGTAACAAGCACTTCAATTGATTCTGGTCCAATCACAACTGCTAGTGAATCTGTTACTCGTGTTTTATTCATCAATTCCATTACTTAATCACCAACTTTTCCGTTCTAATGAGCTCGGCTCCTTTGACTTTCTTGCCAGATTTAAGCAACTCTTTGAGTGTTTTTTTGTCCGGCGCAAGCGTCACTTTTTTTGTAAAATATTTTTTCGGAAGGTCATCTTCGTTGACCTTGACTGATTCTGGATTTTTAGCAATTTTTATAATCAGGGCACCACTCTTGACCTCGGTTTGCCCCGTGACATTCATAGCTGTCATAATGTTATCCTTGACATAATCCAGCTTTTTCTGTGCCGCCTGTTTCTTCGCTTTGAAGCTCTCTTCCTCAGCCTTGTACATGGCCACGTCGGCTTCTAGATTCTTGATAACATGAGCATACCCTTCCGCTTTCTGTTCAAATTGTTCTTGCCAATCGATAGCCTCAAGCGTGTCTGCTTTTGTTTCGTCATCAATATCCATTTGATAAATTGTCAGGAACTGACCTGTTAGTTCGTATAAACTAGCCATTATTTAGTCACCTCTTTCATTAGTTTATTTGCTTCTTTGATTAGCAAACGCATAACGTTGCTATCGGTTTCTTTCTCTGCTGCTCTTGTCAGCATATCCACCCACTCACGTCTAGTATCATTCTTCCAATCAACCAACTCAGTGAGTGCCTGTGTATGGTTATAGTAAGGCGAGTAGTCGTATGACTTATCTTCTAAGCGAACGCATCTGCCTGCCTTGATGTCTTTGGCCAGGTTTGCACTTACGTTGCTTTTTGTTGTTCCGACAACCTCAGCTACTTCATCACATGAGGCAGTAGGGTGCTCTCTATAATATTCCCTGATTCGCTCAGCTTGTGTCATGTTTCTCCTCCTTATTTCAACCCTTCCGGCGGTTGCACGTCGTACGTAAATTGCTTATCTGAATTTCTCAGATTCATGCGTGCAATATTGCTTGCCATCAGCTGGCGTTCTTTCTGCTTCATTTCAGCGTGATCATCTAGTTTATTTACTAGTGACCACAGGATGATTCCTACGATTGTTACCAGGTAAATGTACTCCATCATCTCGCTTCCTCCTTTTCTTCATAAATCGCCACAATATTTTCAAGATCTGCTATACGCTGATTTGCTTGTTGGTATTTTTCTTGAAGGTCAATCAATGCTCTGTTTAAATCCAAAGCTACGATTCTCCAGTCAGTATTTATTTCTTTTGCCAACCAGTTTTTTATTTTTGTTAAAAAATTCATCCGACCGACCTCATTTTCTTGCTTTTCACCATTTCTTTTTTCCAAGCTTGAGTCCCACGATATTGCAGATATTCGTCAAAACCTTTAATCGTGACGAGCTGGCCATCATTCCTAAGATGCTTCTGTTGGCTAGGTAGCTTCTTCATCTCGCGTCTCATGTCTCCCGCTTGCCGTTTCGAGCATCCAAAGATGTGTTCCAATTCTTCATCATTGGCTGAAACTTTTTCAATGATCACATCTTTAATTCTTACAATTTCAACTGCTTCCATTTTTGCTCCTTTCGTGATATAATTCAGTTAGTTATTTTGATTAGCGCCTGACTTCTGTTAGGTGCTTTTTTTGTGCTACTCAATTCCATAATCTTCAATAACCTGAAGAATGAAACTGTTCGCTCGTGGACCTTTTGTCGTTCCACTTAGAATATTTGTCACTTCCTGTCGCTTAAAGCCGTAAGCTACTGCTAGAGTTGCTTTTTTAATGCCTTTCTCTTTCAAGAAAGCATTAACTCTTTCGCGACCTTTTGCGATATCTGGCATATTTTCTCCTTTCTTTTTCTTTCTTCTTTTTCTGCTATAATATAAGCAGAAAGGAGTTAACCTTATGACTTTTAAAGAATATTTACTTAAAGCAAGCAAACGCGACATCTACGATGATGGTAAAGATTTTGATTTTGAAACCATCTTTGCTAGAGAAATATTACGTTATGCACACGATTCCGAACTGGAAACCAAAACAGGTTTCTTTCGTCATCTTGAAATCATGAATGCTGATTCGTGGTTTGTTGAACTCGCTCGCTCAATTTATCAAGATTTTGAGAAATCAATTTCAGATTCTCACTAATCGAGCGTGACTTTTTTTGATATGGCAATCTCAGAAATTTACCACCAGCGCTGACTACCTTAATGATTTTTTCAAGGTGGGCTTTTTCTTGTTCTAATTTTTTAAGAATACTTACCATCGGCACGTTCCTCCTTTTTCCAAAAATAAAAAATGCCCTATCTAACTGATAGAGCATGTGATATAATAGTGACGGCACATCTGCCTTAGAAGGGAGGTGGAGCCTATGGTAGATTACATCTTCACAAATATTATTCTACCCTTGGTGGTCGGTATCGTCCTGATAGTCATCGAAAAATGGCTAAACAAGAAATAGCGACTAACCCACCTTTCTAGCGTAGACTAGAAAAAGCCCTTGCTTTTGTGGTTATCAGCAGGGGCTTTTTTTGTAGTTATAGTAGACTACATCTTCACTTCCCCTATATTATCTCACATCTATTTTCAGTTGTCAAAAGAAACCTTTGACAGGCTGAATTAGAAATGTGGTATAATATTTTACGGCACTAACGATATAGCCTCTGAAAGGAGGTGAGCCCCATTGGAATTACTTTTCACACTTATCCTTGCCCCGCTCTTAGTCAATTTAGCAACTAAATTGATCAGCGACTGGCTGGATAGCAAGCAGGACAAGGACAAACGTTAGTGTCCAGCCCACAAAAAAATCCCCTGGTATTTGCGGTACTAGGGGATTTGTGTTCCATTGGAACTACTTTTCAATTCCCCTATATTATCTCACATGCTCTATTCAATTGTCAAGGAACAAGTAAACAAGAAACAACTAAATTTTT
>NZ_JAHUZC010000015.1:0-34235 GCF_019218685.1 Streptococcus vulneris
CGAACACAGAAGTTAAGCCCTAGAACGCCGGAAGTAGTTGGGGGTTGCCCCCTGTGAGATATGGAAGTCGCTTAGCTTTAATCCGCCATAGCTCAGTTGGTAGTAGCGCATGACTGTTAATCATGATGTCGTAGGTTCGAGTCCTACTGGCGGAGTAGTTAGTAAAAAGAGGTTTAGCCTCTTTTTTTATATAATTAATAATCTATTTTGTGTTATTTGGTGTGAGATATTTTTGCTGAGTAAAGTTTCAGAGCCCTCCGTTTTGATCAAGGAGCTCTTTTTAGTACTTTAATTGAGGGTAGCGAAGAGGCTAAACGTGACGGACTGTAAATACGCTCCTTCGAGGGGTTCACATCCTTCCGCTTCCATTATCTTAATTTTTGAAATTTAGGTAGTAGATTTCTTCCTATTCTGTCAACTTTTCCTATTTGTTATCTTTTTGAGGTTAGTATATGAGCAATTCAGGATTTTATAATAACTGTTTATAATTTTCTGTTAGAATAAGGTCATAAAAAGAAAAGGAGTATATATTTATGCTACAAAGTATTTATGATCAGATGATGGATTTTTATAGAAATATTGAAGAAGAGTATGGTATGTTCTTCGGTGATAATTTTGATTGGGAACATGTTCATTTTAAGTTTTTGATTTATTATCTTGTCCGATATCGTGTTGTGAGTTATCGGGATTTTATTGTTTACCATTATCGTGTTGCTTATCGTTTGTATCTTGAAAAATTGATAATGAAACAAGGTTTTGTTGCTTGTTGAGACAGTATGAGTTAATTTCCGAACAAATTTACTTTTTTATAGAAATATAATAATAAATAGCTGGTTATTTTTCTAAATCATTTTTTAATAGTTGGAAATAGCAAATCTTTCTATTGTTTCTTCTTGATAAAAAGGCGATTTTTTCTTATAATAAATTGTAAGATATAATTGCAGGTGAGAGTCCTGCCATGTATGTGAGAAAGGAAGAGCCTGAGGGCTCAGACAAGATTATGACTTCAGTTGTTGTTGTAGGTACCCAATGGGGTGATGAAGGTAAAGGGAAGATTACAGACTTCCTTTCAGCGAATGCAGAAGTGATTGCACGTTACCAAGGTGGTGATAATGCAGGCCACACGATTGTTATTGATGGTAAGAAGTTTAAATTGCACTTGATTCCATCTGGAATTTTCTTCCCTGAAAAAATCTCTGTTATTGGAAACGGTATGGTTGTAAATCCTAAATCTCTTGTAAAAGAGTTGAGCTATCTTCATGAGGAAGGTGTGACAACTGATAACTTGCGTATTTCTGATCGTGCCCATGTCATTTTGCCTTACCATATCGAGTTAGACCGTTTGCAAGAAGAAGCTAAGGGGGACAATAAGATTGGGACTACAATCAAGGGAATTGGTCCAGCTTATATGGACAAGGCTGCTCGTGTTGGGATTCGTATCGCAGATCTTTTGGATAAAGATATTTTCCGTGAGCGTTTAGAACGTAACCTTGCTGAAAAGAATCGTCTTTTTGAAAAATTGTATGACAGTAAAGCGATTGCTTTCGATGATATTTTTGAAGAATATTACGAATATGGTCAACAAATCAAGAAGTATGTGACAGATACATCTGTCATTTTGAATGATGCACTTGATAACGGTAAACGTGTGCTTTTTGAAGGTGCACAAGGTGTTATGCTAGATATCGACCAAGGTACTTATCCATTTGTTACGTCATCAAACCCTGTAGCTGGTGGTGTGACAATTGGTTCTGGTGTTGGTCCAAGTAAGATTGACAAGGTTGTAGGTGTATGTAAAGCTTATACGAGTCGTGTAGGAGATGGTCCTTTCCCAACTGAGTTGTTTGATGAAGTGGGAGAACGTATCCGTGAAGTCGGTCATGAATATGGTACAACAACTGGTCGTCCACGTCGTGTGGGTTGGTTTGACTCAGTTGTGATGCGTCATAGTCGTCGTGTTTCTGGTATTACTAATCTTTCATTGAACTCTATCGATGTTTTGAGCGGTTTGGATACTGTGAAAATCTGTGTGGCCTATGATCTTGATGGTCAACGTATTGACTACTATCCAGCTAGTCTTGAGCAATTGAAGCGTTGCAAGCCTATCTATGAAGAGTTGCCAGGTTGGTCAGAAGATATTACCGGAGTTCGTAATTTGGAAGATCTTCCTGAGAATGCGCGTAACTATGTTCGTCGTGTGAGTGAATTGGTTGGCGTTCGTATTTCTACTTTCTCAGTAGGTCCTGGTCGTGAACAAACAAATATTTTAGAAAGTGTTTGGTCCTAAGAGATTTTTAAGATTTGTTTAAGATAGGTCGGGTATACTATAGACAGTTACAAGAAGACCTCCTAACTTGTTGTAACAAATATCCTAAACTTTTCTTTTTCATAATAATCTCCCTATAAAGTCACCGCATTCGGTGGCTTTTTTTGTCTTGGGATTCATGATATAATAATAAAATCGATAAGTAGGAAAAGGGAAATTGATGAATTATACAGTTGAAGAAAAAGAAGTCTTTATGAGAGAGGCATTGAAAGAGGCTGAGATTGCTCTTGAACACGATGAAATTCCAATTGGTTGTGTGATTGTCAAGGACGGAGAAATCATTGGCCGTGGGCATAATGCGCGTGAGGAACTGCAGCGAGCGGTTATGCATGCGGAGATTATGGCCATAGAGCATGCGAACCTGAGTGAGGAGAGTTGGCGCTTGCTGGATTGCACGCTTTTTGTGACCATTGAGCCTTGTGTCATGTGTAGTGGGGCAATTGGACTCGCCCGTATTCCCAACGTGGTCTATGGGGCTAAAAACCAGAAATTTGGCGCTGCTGGGAGTTTGTACGATATCTTGACAGATGAGCGTCTTAACCATCGTGTAGAGGTTGAAACGGGAATTTTGGAAGATGAATGCGCAGCTATTATGCAGGACTTCTTTAGAAATAGACGGAAAAAATAATTTTGCTTTTAAAATGAATAGGAATGTGATATAATAAATAGTGGAGCAACAGTTCTGCGTGAAGCGGGTCAGGGGAGGAATCCAGCAGCCCTAAGCGATTTGAATTGTGTGCTCTTTTTTTCGTGCTTTTTCCGAATAAATAAGATAGAATAATCTAGAGTAAATGATAATAGAAAAGAGAAAATGATGAAAATTCGTGGTTTTGAATTGGTTTCTAGTTTTACAGATGAAAATTTATTGCCCAAACGTGAGACAGCGCATGCGGCTGGTTACGACTTAAAGGTTGCTGTGCGTACAGTTATTGCGCCAGGAGAGATTGTATTGGTTCCGACAGGGGTTAAGGCTTATATGCAACCAACTGAGGTTCTCTATCTCTATGATCGCTCTTCAAACCCTCGTAAGAAGGGTTTGGTTTTGATTAATTCAGTTGGGGTCATTGATGGGGATTATTATGGAAATCCTGGGAATGAAGGGCATATTTTTGCGCAGATGAAGAATATCACAGACCAAGAGGTTGTTCTTGAAGTTGGAGAACGCGTTGTCCAGGCTGTCTTTGCTTCTTTCTTAATTGCAGATGGAGATGCAGCTGATGGTGTGCGGACTGGTGGTTTTGGGTCAACTGGACACTAAGATGAAGATTATCTTTTTACGTCACGGGGAGCCAGATTATTGTGAGTTAGAGGAACATTCTTATACGGGATTTGGGATAGATTTGGCACCCTTGTCTGAGAAGGGACGGCAACAAGCCCAGAAATTGAGCACCAATCCTTTACTCCCTTCAGCTGAAATAATCATATCTTCTTCAGTCACAAGAGCTTTAGAAACGGCTTTTTATGTGGTTTGTGCTACGGGACTTCCTTTGAGAGTGGAGCCATTATTACATGAATGGCAGGTCTATGAAAGTGGCACAGATAATTTTGAAAAAGCTCGTACTATGTTTCTAGAAAATAAGGGGGAGTTACTTCCTAATAGTCCTATTCAATATGAGACAGCTACGGAAATGAAGTCTCGTTTTCTAGAATGCATGGCTAAGTATCGAGATTACCAGACCGTGATAGTGGTAACTCACAACATGCTCATGCGCCAGTTTGTGCCAAATGAGAAGATTGATTTTTGCCAAGTGATTGAGTGTGAGTTAGAGATATAGAAAGAGGTTTATCATCGCAAAGAAAAAAGCGACATTTGTATGTCAAAATTGTGGGTATAATTCCCCTAAATATCTGGGACGATGCCCTAACTGTGGGTCTTGGTCTTCTTTTGTAGAAGAGGTTGAGGTTGCCGAGGTTAAGAATGCGCGTGTGTCTTTGACAGGTGAGAAAACCAAGCCCATGAAACTGGCTGAGGTGACTTCTATCAATGTCAATCGAACCAAGACAGAGATGGAGGAATTCAACCGTGTACTTGGAGGCGGAGTGGTACCGGGAAGTCTTGTTCTTATCGGTGGGGATCCTGGAATTGGGAAATCAACCCTTCTCCTACAAGTTTCAACCCAGCTATCTCAAGTGGGGACGGTTCTCTATGTCAGTGGGGAGGAGTCTGCCCAGCAGATTAAACTACGTGCAGAGCGTTTGGGTGATATTGATAGCGAGTTTTATCTCTATGCAGAGACCAATATGCAGAGTGTTCGAGCAGAGGTGGAGCGCATCCAACCAGATTTTCTCATTATCGACTCCATCCAGACCATTATGTCTCCTGAGATTTCAGGGGTACAGGGCTCTGTTTCTCAAGTGCGTGAAGTGACGGCTGAACTTATGCAGCTGGCCAAAACTAATAACATTGCCATCTTTATCGTAGGGCATGTGACCAAGGAAGGAACCTTGGCTGGGCCGAGAATGTTGGAGCATATGGTGGATACGGTGCTTTACTTTGAAGGGGAACGCCACCATACCTTCCGTATTCTGAGAGCGGTCAAAAATCGTTTTGGTTCCACTAATGAGATTGGGATTTTTGAGATGCAGTCGGGCGGTTTGGTTGAGGTACTCAATCCGAGTCAGGTTTTCCTAGAGGAGCGTTTGGATGGGGCGACTGGTTCCTCCATCGTTGTGACCATGGAAGGGACGCGTCCGATTTTGGCGGAAGTTCAGGCTTTGGTGACACCGACCATGTTTGGAAATGCTAAGCGTACGACGACAGGACTTGATTTTAATCGTGCTAGCTTGATTATGGCTGTTTTGGAAAAGCGGGCAGGTCTTCTCTTGCAAAATCAGGACGCCTATCTCAAATCTGCTGGCGGTGTCAAATTGGATGAACCTGCCATTGACTTGGCCGTTGCAGTTGCCATTGCTTCGAGCTACAAGGACAAGCCAACTAATCCTCAGGAATGTTTTGTGGGAGAACTGGGCTTGACAGGAGAAATTCGGCGCGTGAATCGTATCGAGCAACGCATCAATGAAGCTGCTAAACTGGGCTTTACTAAGATTTATGTACCTAAGAATTCCTTGACAGGAATCACTCCGCCCAAGGAAATTCAGGTCATTGGGGTGACAACGATTCAGGAAGTTTTAAAAAAGGTATTCTCCTAATAGTTATGGTCAGCTTTAGATGACTAATTATTTTATTGCTAACATTTATTAAAACAAGGAGGAATTTCTTATGAAATTTTCTATGGACAGTCATATGCAATTTCCTTTGGTAGAGTTGTCACTCAATCAAGGAGAAACCGTCTATATCCAGCGAGGTAGTATGGTTTACCACACGCCTAACGTAAGTCTCAATACCCAGCTCAATGCTAGCGGTTCAGGTTTGGGACGTTTTGTTAAAGCTGTAGGACGTTCAATGGTTTCTGGTGAAAGCACCTTCATTACTCAAGCTGTAGCAGAGTCTGATAACGGGAACCTTGCTCTAGCACCAGATACTCCTGGGCAAGTAATTGCTCTTGAACTAGGTGAAAAACAATATCGACTGAATGATGGGGCTTTTCTAGCTCTTGATGGTACAGCTTCCTATACTATGGAGAGTCAGTCTATTGGTAAAGCTCTGTTCGGAGGGCAAGGCGGTCTCTTTGTGATGACTACCCAAGGCCAGGGAACTCTCTTGGCCAATGCTTTTGGCTCTATCAAGAAAATTGAGCTACAAAACCAAGAAATAACCATTGACAATGCTCATGTGGTGGCTTGGAGTCAATCTTTGGACTATAATATCCACTTAGAAAATAGCTTCTGGCAGTCTATTGGTACAGGCGAAGGAGTGGTGAATACCTTCCGAGGAACTGGTGAGGTCTACGTACAAAGTCTCAATCTTCAGAGCTTTGCAGGATCGCTCAATAAGTATATCCAAAAAGGTTCATAAAATAAAACTAGGACAGAAGCCCAAGCTAGAAGCTGGATGTCTCTGTCCCAGTTTTTTTATATGAAGGTTGACAACTGACAAGACAAAGAAAAGATGGTAAGATAGGATATAAATAATTTGGTGTTCAAATTATCTGATAGACTAGAAAGTGAGTTGTTATGTCCTATTTTGAAAATTTTTTAAAAGCCAATCAAGCCTATGTAGAACTGCATGGAGATCTTCATTTATCAATCAAACCAAAGACCAAGGTTGCAATCGTAACTTGTATGGACTCGCGTTTACACGTTGCGCCAGCTCTTGGGTTGGCTCTGGGAGATGCTCATATTTTGCGGAATGCTGGAGGGCGAGTGACAGATGATATGATTCGCTCGCTTGTGATTTCCCAGCAACAAATGGGGACAAGGGAAATTGTGGTGCTCCATCATACAGACTGTGGTGCACAGACATTTGAAAATGGTCCTTTTCAGGAGTATTTGAAAAAAGAACTAGGAGTGGATGTTTCTGACAAGGACTTTTTGCCTTTTCAAGACATTGATGAAAGTGTTCGTGAGGATATGAGATTGCTACAGGAAACTCCTCTAATCCCAGATGATGTTGTTATTTCAGGTGCGGTTTACGATGTGGATACAGGAAGGATGACAGTCGTAGAATTATAAATACTTCATTTAGAAAGAAAGTGTATGAAGAAAAACAGTATTTTATTTATTTTTATTTTATTGCTATGTATTGGTTTGCAGTATGAAACTATCTACTATACGGATGGTTCGATGTCAGGTGCGGAATATGGACTCATGGGAGCCTCTATCTTTCTAGCTCTCCTTTACATGATTCCGGCTCTTTATTTCCTTTTCCGTATTGGGAAAAAATGGGAATCGCCAAAGAAGGCCTTGATCTTGTCTTTATTGGGTGGGATGTTCCTTGCAGGCTGGTTGTCTAGCTTTGCTAATACCTATATCCATGATTTATTGGAGGTTCTTTTCCCAGATAGTGCATTTTTAAATGCCTTTGAAAGTGCGATTGTGGCTCCTTTGGTAGAAGAACCCTTGAAATTGTTGCCACTTGTCTTTGTTTTAGCTTTGATTCCTGTGCGAAAATTAAAATCTTTGTTTTTACTTGGGATTGCTTCTGGTTTGGGATTCCAAATGATTGAGGATATTGGCTATATTCGTACGGATTTGCCAGAGGGATTTGACTTTACTATTTCGCGAATTTTAGAGCGTATCATCTCAGGAATTGCCTCTCACTGGACTTTTTCAGGTCTAGCTGTAGTAGGTGTTTACTTGCTTTACAGAGCCTATAAAGGACAGAAGGTTGGCAAGAAACAGGGGTTCATTTTCCTAGTTTTAGCCTTGGGAACTCACTTCTTGTTTAATTCTCCTTTTGTAGAGTTGGAGACAGAGTTACCCTTAGCGATTCCAGTGGTTACGGCTATTACTCTCTATGGTTTTTATCATGCTTATCGTTTTGTTGAGAAGCACAATGAGTTGATGAACTAGAATATTTTTTAAAAGAATGATGCAAGGGTACAAATATGGTGCCCTTCTTTTATTTTTGATTGAAAAATAGTGCAAAAAGCGCTACAATGGTAAATGGAAAAATCTTGTGAAAAGCACAAGCGATACATATATACCGGAGGAAATCATGTCTTTTTCTGATTTAAAGCTGTTTGCCCTTTCTTCTAATCAAGAATTGGCAAAACGTGTGGCGCAGGAGATTGGGATAGAGTTGGGGAAATCAAGTGTTCGCCAATTTTCAGATGGAGAGATTCAGGTTAACATTGAAGAATCAATCCGTGGGAAACACGTCTTTATCCTACAATCAACTAGTTCGCCTGTAAATGACAATCTGCTTGAAATTTTGATTATGGTGGATGCTTTGAAGCGTGCGAGTGCAGAATCTGTCAATGTTGTCATGCCTTACTATGGGTATGCACGTCAGGATAGAAAGGCGAGAGCGCGTGAGCCAATCACATCAAAACTTGTCGCAAATATGCTTGAAGTAGCTGGAGTGGATCGTTTATTGACCATCGACTTGCATGCTGCGCAGATTCAAGGATTCTTTGATATTCCTGTGGATCATTTGATGGGAGCTCCTCTGATTGCGGATTATTTTGAGCGTCGTGGCATGGTTGGTTCTGACTATGTGGTTGTCAGCCCAGACCATGGAGGAGTGACTCGTGCTCGTAAGTTGGCTGAGTTTTTGAAAACATCTATCGCTATCATCGACAAACGTCGCAGTGTTGATAAGATGAATACCAGTGAAGTCATGAACATCATCGGTAAGGTCGAAGGCAAGACTTGTATCTTGATTGATGATATGATTGATACTGCTGGAACGATTTGTCATGCGGCAGATGCTCTTGCAGAAGCTGGTGCTGTTGAAGTATATGCAAGCTGTACGCACCCAGTTCTTTCTGGTCCTGCTATGGACAATATCCAAAAATCAGCTATTAAGAAATTGGTTGTTTTGGATACCATCTATCTGCCAGAAGAGCGTTTGATTGATAAGATTGAGCAGATTTCAATCGCTCATCTCCTAGGGGATGCTATCGTACGTATCCATGAAAAACGCCCACTTTCTCCACTTTTCAGTATTGAGAAAAAGATTTAAGTTTTCGCTTAGAATAAAACATACTCCTAGCAGAAGTGAACTGCTAGGAGATTTTTTGTAGCCAAAACCTGCAAGCCTTTTCAAATTGTGCTATACTGATGAAAAAGGAGGATTTCTATGAGTCAAGAATTTATCAATCCAAGTGATGGCGTGATTCGTCAGTATCTCGCAACGAGTAAAACCCTTGCTGTGGTGGGCTTGTCAGACCGTGAGGAAACAACGAGCAATCGAGTGACCAAGGAAATGCAGGTTCGGGGTTATAAAATCATCCCAGTCAATCCCAAGGCGGCAGGTGGTGAAATTTTGGGTGAAAAGGCTTATGCTAGCCTAGCAGAGATTCCTTTTCCTGTAGATATTGTTAATGTTTACCGTCGCAGTGAGTTTTTGCCAGATGTGGCGTGTGATTTTCTCAAGGCTGATGCCAAGATTTTTTGGGCACAGCTAGGACTTGAAAATCTAGAGGCGGAAGAAATCTTGCGTGCTGGTGGATGCGATGACATCGTGATGAATCGTTGCATCAAGAGAGAACATACACGCTTGATTGAGGAAGTATAAGAAAAAGGTAGCTGGTGGGCTACCTTTTGTGTTATACTCAATGAAAATCAAAGAGCAAACTAGCCGCAGGCTGCTCAAAACACTGTTTTGAGGTTGCAGATAGAACTGACGAAGTCAGTCACATATATACGGCAAGGCGACGTTGACGTGGTTTGAAGAGATTTTCGAAGAGTATTAGAAAATGCCGATAAGGGTCTGCATACCAAGACTAGTGAGGATAATGGCAATCCAGCAGATGGCTCCGAGAACAATGGATTTTCCGCTGGATTTGACCATAGCGACCAGATTAGTTTTGAGACCGATAGCACTCATGGCCATGATAATGAGGAATTTGGAAAGTTGTTTGAGAGGGGTAAAGAAACTGCTGGACACACCAAGAGAGGTCAGGAGGGTAGTTAGGAGAGATGCAAGGATAAAGTAAAGGATAAACAGTGGGAAGACTTTTTTCAGTTGTAAGCCTTGCTTATTTTTTTGTTCACGACTTTGCCAGTAGGAGAGAAAGAGAGTGATGGGGATGATAGCCAGAGTACGTGTGAGTTTGACAATGGTTGCGGATTCGAGGGTATTAGTCTGGTAGAGACTGTCCCAGGCGCTGGCTGTGGCGGTTACAGAGGAAGTATCATTGACCGCAGTTCCTGCAAAGAGGGCGAAGCCTTCATTGGATAGATGAAGCCAGGTGCCGAGAGTTGGAAAGATGAGCGCAGCCAAGACATTGAAGAAAAAGATAACGGAGATGGCTTGGGCTACTTCCTTTTCCTTGGCATGTATAACGGGCGCTGTTGCCGCAATGGCAGAGCCCCCACAGATAGAAGAACCCACTCCAATCAAGGTAGCCAGTTTTGTGTCCAGTGCAAAGAAGCGCTGGAAGAGATAGGCAACAATCAAGGCTATTGAGATGGTGGACAGAATGACAGGGAGTGAAGATTGCCCAACTGCGAAGACTTGCGAGATATTGAGACCAAAACCAAGCAAGATAACAGCATACTGGAGCAATTTCTTGGAACTAAAGGTCAATCCAGCATCTAGTTGTTTATAAGACGAGAGAAAGGGATGGAGAAGCATGCCTATGAAAATTGCAAAGACAGGCGCGCCAATAACAGGGAAGAACCCTCCTAAGTACCAAGATACGATGGAAATGAGAAGGCAGGCCAAGATGCCTGCTCCATTTTTTGATAGAAATGACATAAAAACCTCCAAATAGAATCTGTTACCATTATAGACCTGTAAAGAGGAAAAGTAAAATAGAAAGTGGAAAGCTATTCTCTAATGTATTTTTGCGGTCGAGGGGCTTTTGTAGTATAATAGAGATACGTTTTGAAAGTAGGAGGTATCTATGGACTTAACTAAGCGCTTTAATAAACAGTTAGATAAGATTCAAGTTTCGTTGATTCGTCAGTTTGACCAGGCTATTTCGGAGATTCCTGGGGTCTTGCGTTTGACCTTGGGGGAACCTGATTTTACAACGCCAGATCATGTCAAGGAGGCGGCCAAGCGAGCGATTGATCAGAACCAATCCTACTATACAGGGATGAGTGGTCTGCTGACTCTACGTCAGGCGGCCAGTGACTTTGTTAAGGAAAAGTACCAACTGGACTATGCTCCTGAAAATGAAATCTTGGTTACAATTGGGGCGACAGAGGCTTTATCTGCTACTTTGACAGCTATTTTGGAAGAGGGAGACAAGGTGCTCTTGCCAGCTCCTGCTTATCCGGGTTATGAGCCAATTGTCAATCTAGTTGGGGCAGAGATTGTTGAGATTGACACAACTGAAAATGGGTTTGTCTTGACTCCTGAGATGTTGGAGAAGGCCATTTTGGAGCAAGGTGATAATCTCAAGGCGGTTATTCTCAACTATCCAGCTAATCCGACAGGAATTACCTATAGTCGGGAGCAGTTGGAAGCCTTGGCAGCTGTTTTACGCAAGTACGAAATTTTCGTTGTCTGTGATGAGGTTTACTCAGAATTGACCTACACAGGGGAAGCCCATGTATCTCTAGGAACTATGTTGAGAGACCAGGCTATTATTATCAATGGTTTGTCTAAATCGCATGCCATGACAGGTTGGCGTTTGGGACTGATTTTCGCTCCTGCAGCCTTTACAGCTCAGTTGATTAAGAGTCACCAGTACTTGGTTACTGCCGCAAATACTATGGCTCAACATGCTGCGGTGGAAGCCTTGACGGCTGGTAAAAACGATGCGGAACCTATGAAGAAGGAATACATCCAGCGTCGGGACTATATTATCGAGAAAATGACTGCTCTTGGTTTTGAGATTATCAAACCAGACGGTGCCTTCTATATCTTTGCTAAGATTCCAGCGGGCTACAATCAAGACTCCTTTGCTTTTTTGAAGGATTTTGCTCAGAAGAAGGCTGTTGCCTTTATCCCTGGTGCTGCCTTTGGGCGTTACGGGGAAGGTTATGTGCGTCTGTCTTATGCGGCTAGCATGGAGACTATCACAGAAGCCATGAAACGGCTTGAGGAGTATATGAGAGAAGCATGATTCAGTCTATCACGAGTCAAGGCTTGGTGCTCTACAATCGCAATTTTCGGGAGGATGACAAGCTAGTCAAGATTTTTACAGAGCAGGCTGGCAAGCGCATGTTTTTCGTCAAACACGCTGGCCAGTCTAAGCTGGCGCCGGTTATTCAGCCCTTGGTGCTGGCACGATTTCTCTTGCGAATCAATGATGATGGGCTCAGTTACATTGAGGACTATCATGAGGTGATGACCTTTCCCAAGATTAATAGTGATCTCTTTGTCATGGCCTATGCGACCTACGTGGCAGCTCTTGCAGATGCTAGTTTGCAGGATAATCAGCAGGATGCTCCCTTATTTGCTTTTTTGCAAAAGACTTTGGAGTTGATGGAAGAGGGCTTGGATTATCAAGTTTTGACCAATATTTTTGAAATTCAAATCTTGACTCGATTTGGGATCAGCCTCAATTTTAATGAGTGTGTCTTTTGCCATCGAGTTGCTCAGGCTTTTGACTTTTCTTTCAAATATGGAGCCTGCCTCTGTCCAGAGCATTATCATGAGGATGAGAGGCGTTGCCATCTCAATCCCAATATCCCTTATCTGCTCAATCAATTTCAAGCCATTGATTTTGAGACTTTGGAGACCATTTCGCTCAAGCCTGAAATCAAGCAAGAACTACGCCAATTTATGGATCAACTCTACGAAGAGTACGTTGGGATTCACCTAAAATCAAAGAAATTTATTGATTCCCTAGCAGACTGGGGACAATTACTAAAAGAGGAAAAGAAATGAAAAAAATCGCAGTAGATGCCATGGGAGGCGATTACGCACCTCAGGCCATCGTTGAGGGTGTCAATCAAGCCCTAGCTGACTTTTCAGATATTGAGGTTCAACTCTACGGAGATGAAGCTAAAATCAAGCAATATCTGACAGCGACAGAGCGCGTCAGCATTATCCATACGGATGAGAAGATTGATTCAGACGATGAACCTACGAGAGCAATTCGGAAGAAGAAAAATGCCAGTATGGTCTTGGCGGCCAAGGCTGTCAAAGAGGGTGAAGCAGATGCTGTACTCTCGGCTGGGAATACAGGTGCTTTACTAGCAGCAGGATTCTTTATCGTAGGTCGTATCAAGAACATCGATCGACCAGGGCTTATGTCGACTTTGCCGACTGTAGATGGGAAGGGGTTTGACATGTTAGACCTTGGTGCTAATGCAGAAAATACAGCCCAGCACCTCCATCAATATGCGGTTCTAGGTTCTTTCTATGCTAAAAATGTCCGTGGCATTGCGCAACCACGTGTTGGCTTACTTAACAATGGAACAGAGAGTAGCAAGGGTGACCCGCTTCGTAAGGAAACCTACGAATTACTAGCAGCTGATGAAAGTTTGAATTTTATCGGAAACGTGGAAGCGCGTGATTTGATGAATGGCGTTGCAGATGTTGTTGTGGCAGATGGTTTCACGGGAAACGCTGTGCTCAAATCCATCGAAGGGACAGCCATGGGAATCATGGGCTTGCTCAAGACCGCTATTACAGATGGTGGTCTTCGAGCGAAACTAGGCGCACTCCTTCTCAAGGATAGCCTTAGAGGTTTGAAAAAACAGCTCAACTACTCAGATGTTGGTGGAGCAGTCTTGTTTGGTGTCAAGGCACCGGTTGTCAAGACTCATGGCTCAAGCGATGCCAAGGCTGTGTATAGTACAATCCGCCAGATTCGTACCATGCTAGAAACAGACGTAGTTGCCCAGACTGCGCGCGAATTTTCAGGAGAATAAACAGGAGAATAAAAGAGATGACAGAAAAAGAAATTTTTGACCGTATTGTGACCATTATCCAAGAGCGACAGGGAGAGGACTTTGTCGTGACAGAATCCTTGAGTCTGAAAGACGATTTGGATGCGGACTCAGTTGACTTGATGGAGTTTATCTTGACGCTGGAAGATGAATTTAGTATCGAAATCAGTGATGAAGAAATTGACCAACTGCAAAGTGTAGGAGATGTGGTAGAAGTCGTCAAAAGTAAAGAATAGTAAGAAGCAAGATAAGAGGAGCTGCATGTTGCTGAGAATGTAAATCAACATCCTATTTGACAATTTAATCTTTATAAATATATATTTTAGGCAGGGCGCTTGTTCTGCCTATTTTTTGCCAAGAAAGTGCAATTGAGGTATTTATTTGGAGTTTTACATGTATTTTTGATAAAATAGGCGTAGAAATTAGGAAAGTTGAAGAAAAGAAATGAAGAAGGTTTTAGGATATTTTTTAGTATTTGTTTTTCTATTTTTGATGAATATTTTCATCTTTAAGATACTAGCAACCCTGGGATTTCAGCTGACAATGAGTGAAAAGAGTTATATTGTACCACCGCTGTTTTCGATTATCGTTTTATATATGATTGACAAAAGAATTAGGAATAAAAAGAAATGAATATATATTTTAGGTAGGACGTTTGTTCTGCCTATTTTTTATCCAAAAAGTGCAGTTGGGAGGGAGATAGGCGCATTTGGGGAGGAAGTCCAGTTTTTGTTTGGTGATTGGGATAAGATAGTTGTTATCAGATGAGTTTATACTCTTCGAAAATCAAATTCAAACCACGTCAACGTTGCCTTGCCGTAGGTATGGTTACTGACTTCGTCAGTTCTATCCACAACCTCAAAACAGTGTTTTGAGCTGACTTCGTCAGTCTTATCTACAACCTCAAAACAGTGTTTTGAGCAACCTGCGGCTAGTTTCCTAGTTTGCTCTTTGATTTTCATTGAGTATTAGGAAAAAGGAGATGAATATGAAATTTTGTAAACGTCACTATCGTCCGCAAGTGGATCAGATGGACTGCGGTGTAGCTTCATTAGCCATGGTTTTTGGCTACTATGGTAGCTATTATTCTTTGGCTCACTTGCGAGAATTGGCCAAGACAACCATGGATGGGACAACGGCTTTGGGCTTGGTCAAGGTGGCAGAGGAGATTGGCTTTGAGACGCGAGCAATTAAGGCGGATATGACGCTCTTTGACTTGCCAGATTTGACCTTTCCTTTTGTTGCTCATGTGCTTAAGGAAGGAAAATTACTCCACTACTATGTGGTGACTGGGCAGGATAAGGATAGCATTCATATTGCCGATCCAGATCCTGGGGTGAAATTGACCAAACTGCCACGTGAGCGTTTTGCGGAAGAATGGACAGGAGTGACTCTGTTTATGGCACCTAGTCCAGACTACAAGCCTCATAAGGATCAAAAGAATGGTCTGCTCTCTTTTATCCCTATATTAGTGAAGCAGCGTGGCTTGATTGCTAATATCGTTTTGGCGACGCTCTTGGTAACCGTGATTAATATTGTGGGTTCTTATTATCTGCAGTCTATCATTGATACCTATGTGCCAGATCAGATGCGTTCGACGTTGGGGATTATTTCTATTGGGCTGGTGATTGTTTATATTCTTCAGCAGATCTTGTCTTACGCTCAGGAGTATCTCTTACTTGTTTTGGGGCAACGCTTATCGATTGATGTGATTTTGTCCTATATCAAGCATGTTTTTCACCTGCCTATGTCCTTTTTTGCGACACGCAGGACAGGGGAAATCGTGTCTCGTTTTACAGATGCCAACAGTATCATTGATGCGCTGGCTTCGACCATTCTTTCGATTTTCCTAGATGTGTCAACGGTTGTCATTATTTCCCTTGTTTTATTTTCACAAAATACCAATCTCTTTTTCATGACCTTATTGGCACTTCCTATCTATACAGTGATTATCTTTGCCTTTATGAAGCCGTTTGAAAAGATGAATCGGGATACCATGGAAGCCAATGCGGTTCTGTCTTCTTCTATCATTGAGGACATCAATGGTATTGAAACTATCAAGTCCTTGACCAGTGAAAGTCAGCGTTACCAAAAGATTGACAAGGAATTTGTGGATTATCTGAAAAAATCCTTTACCTATAGTCGGGCAGAGAGTCAGCAAAAAGCTCTGAAAAAAGTTGCCCATCTCTTGCTCAATGTCGGCATTCTCTGGATGGGGGCTGTTCTGGTCATGGATGGCAAGATGAGTTTGGGGCAGTTGATTACCTATAATACCTTGCTAGTTTACTTTACAAATCCTTTGGAAAATATCATCAATCTGCAAACTAAGCTTCAGACAGCGCAGGTCGCCAATAACCGTCTAAATGAAGTGTATTTGGTAGCCTCGGAGTTTGAGGAGAAGAAAACAGTTGAGGATTTGAGCTTGATGAAGGGAGAGATGACTTTCAAGCAGGTTTACTATAAGTATGGCTATGGTCGAGATGTTTTGTCGGATATCAATTTGACTATTCCTCAGGGTTCTAAGGTGGCTTTTGTGGGGATTTCAGGATCAGGTAAGACGACCTTGGCCAAAATGATGGTTAATTTTTACGACCCAAGTCAGGGAGAGATTAGTCTGGGTGGTGTCAATCTCAATCAGATTGATAAAAAGGCTCTGCGCCAGTATATTAATTATCTGCCTCAACAGCCTTATGTCTTTAACGGAACGATTTTGGACAATCTTCTCCTTGGAGCCAAGGAGGGAACGACACAGGAAGATATCTTACGGGCGGTCGAATTGGCAGAGATTCGGGAGGACATTGAGCGCATGCCACTAAATTACCAGACGGAATTGACTTCGGATGGGGCAGGAATCTCAGGTGGTCAACGTCAGAGAATTGCTCTGGCGCGTGCTCTCTTGACAGATGCGCCTGTCTTGATTTTGGATGAGGCGACCAGCAGTTTGGATATTCTGACAGAGAAGCGGATTGTAGATAATCTTATGGCTTTAGACAAGACCTTGATTTTCATCGCCCACCGCTTGACCATTGCTGAGCGGACAGAGAAGGTGGTTGTTTTGGATCAGGGCAAGATTGTTGAAGAAGGAAAGCATGCTGATTTGCTTGCACAGGGTGGATTTTACGCCCATTTGGTCAATAGCTAGAAAGAGGAGAGGATGAAACCAGAATTTTTAGAAAGTGCGGAGTTTTATAATCGTCGTTACCATAATTTTTCCAGTCGGGTGATTGTCCCCATGTCGCTTTTGCTCGTGTTTTTGCTTGGCTTTGCAACATTTGCAGAGAAGGAGATGAGTTTGTCTACTAGAGCTACTGTCGAGCCTAGTCGTATCCTGGCAAATATCCAGTCAACTAGCAACAATCGCATTCTTGTTAATCATTTGGAAGAAAATAAGCTGGTAAAAAAGGGAGAACTGTTGGTTCAATATCAGGAAGGGGCAGAGGGTGTCCAAGCGGAGGCCTATGCTAGTCAGTTGGACATGCTCAAGGATCAAAAAAAGCAATTGGAGTATTTGCAAAAGAGTCTGCAAGAAGGGGAGAACCACTTTCCAGAGGAGGATAAATTTGGCTACCAAGCCACCTTTCGCGACTACCTCAGCCAAGTGGCTAGTCTTAGGGCTAGTACATCGCAACAAAATGAGACCATCGCGTCCCAGAATGCAGCAGCTAGTCAAACCCAAGCTAAAATCGGCAACCTCATCAGCCAAACAGAGGCTAAAATTCGCGATTACCAGACAGCTAAGTCAGCTATTGAAACAGGTGCTTCCTTGGCCAGTCAGAATCTAGCCTACTCTCTCTACCAGTCCTATAAGTCTCAAGGTGAGGAAAATCCGCAATCTAAGGCACAAGCAGTTGCGCAAGTTGAAGCACAGCTTTCTCAGTTAGAATCTAGTCTTGCTACTTACCGTATCCAGTATGCAGGTTCGGGTGCCCAACAAGCCTATGCATCAGGCTTAAGTAGTCAATTGGAGTCTCTCAAATCCCAACACTTGGCAAAGGTTGGTCAGGAATCGACCCTTCTAGACCAGAAAATCTTGGAGGCAGAGTCAGGTAAGAAGGTACAGGGAAATCTTTTAGATAAGGGGAAAATTACGGCGAGTGAGGATGGGGTGCTTCATCTTAATTCTGAGACCAGTGATTCTACCATGGTAGCAGAGGGGACTCTACTAGCCCAACTCTATCCGTCCTTGGAAAAAGAAGGGAAAGCCAAACTAACAGCTTATCTTAGTTCAAAGGATGTAGCAAGGATCAATATCGGTGATTCTATTCGCTATACTACGACTCATGATGCCAAGAATCAACTTTTCCTAGATTCTACTATTACCAGCATCGATGCTACAGCTACCAAGACTGAAAAAGGGAATTTCTTTAAAATTGAGGCGGAGACTAATCTAACTTCTGAGCAGGCTGAAAAACTTCGATATGGGGTGGAAGGTCGCCTGCAGATGATTACGGGCAAGAAAAGTTATCTACGTTATTATTTGGATCAATTTTTGAACAAAGAGTAATGTTCGTGTTCTTAGAGTTAAATGATTTTTAAACTGTGAGAAAGATTCTTCTTGCAGTTTTTTTCTTTATGATTTCCGCCACACAATTATTATTTATTCGGTTAAATTCTTGTAATTTTAGGTTTTTTATGGTAGAATGTGCTCAAGTAATACGAAAGGCGAACTTTAAAATGTCAAAACAATTGATCTATTCGGGAAAAGCTAAAGATATCTATACAACTGAGGATGAAAATCTTATTATTTCAACTTATAAGGACCAAGCGACTGCTTTCAATGGTGTTAAGAAGGAGCAGATTGCTGGTAAGGGAGTGTTGAATAATCAGATTTCATCTTTTATTTTTGAGAAATTAAATGCGGCTGGTGTGGCGACTCACTTTGTGGAGAAACTTTCAGATACAGAACAACTCAATAAAAAGGTTGAGATTATTCCTCTCGAGGTTGTGCTTCGCAACTACACGGCTGGTTCCTTTTCAAAACGTTTTGGCGTAGACGAAGGTATTGCATTTGAAACTCCGATTGTCGAATTTTACTATAAAAATGATGATTTGGATGATCCATTTATCAATGACGAGCATGTGAAATTCCTACAGATTGCGGATGACCAGCAGATTGCCTACTTGAAGGAAGAAACGCGTCGTATTAATGAACTTTTGAAAGGCTGGTTTGCTGAGATTGGGCTTAAGTTGATTGACTTTAAGCTAGAGTTCGGTTTTGATAAGGATGGCAAAATCATCTTGGCAGACGAATTTTCACCAGATAACTGCCGTTTGTGGGATGCGGATGGCAATCACATGGACAAGGATGTTTTCCGTAGAGGATTGGGAGAGCTAACAGACGTTTATGAAGTTGTCTGGGAGAAGTTGCAAGGTTTGAAATAATCTGTTTGCAACGGAAAACCTTCGTCTCTCAACTAAAAGGACTCAGGCTGAAAAGGTCCCACAGACCTTTTCACTCCGTAGGGGATTGGGAGAACTAACAGACGTTTACGAAGTTGTTTGGGAGAAGTTGCAGGGGTTGAAATAACAACCTCAAAGTCGTTGGAAACATTGTAAGAGCTGAAATAAAGGAATAAGGATTGATGGATAAACGTATTTTTGTTGAAAAAAAGGCTGATTTTCAGGTCAAGTCAGAGAGTTTGGTTAGAGAACTCCAGCATAACTTGGGGCTTTCAACTTTGAAAAGTATTCGCATCGTGCAAGTGTATGATGTATTTGACTTGGCAGAGGACCTGTTTGCGCCTGCAGAGAAACACATTTTCTCTGAGCAGGTGACAGACCATGTCTTGGATGAAGCAGCTGTGCAGGCGGATTTTGCCAACTATGCTTTCTTTGCCATTGAAAGCCTACCAGGGCAGTTTGATCAGCGTGCAGCTTCTTCACAGGAAGCCTTGCTTTTACTAGGAAGTTCAAGTGATGTAAAGGTTAATACAGCCCAACTTTACTTGGTGAATAAAGATATTGATGCGACTGAGTTGGAAGCAGTCAAGAACTATCTGCTCAATCCAGTTGATTCTCGTTTCAAGGACATCATGACAGGGATTACCAAGCAAGAATTTTCAGAGTCAGACAAGACCATTCCTAAATTGACTTTCTTTGAAAACTATACAGCAGAAGACTTTGCTCGCTACAAGGCCGAGCAAGGGATGGCCATGGAAGTGGATGATTTGCTTTTTATCCAAGACTACTTCAAGTCAATCGGACGCGTGCCAACTGAGACAGAGCTCAAGGTTTTGGATACTTACTGGTCTGACCACTGCCGTCACACGACGTTTGAGACAGAGTTGAAACACATCGACTTTTCAGCTTCTAAATTCCAAAAACAATTACAGGCAACCTATGACAAATATATCACTATGCGCGATGAGTTGGGGCGTTCTGAAAAACCACAAACCTTGATGGATATGGCCACTATTTTCGGTCGTTATGAGCGTGCCAATGGACGTTTGGATGATATGGAAGTGTCAGACGAGATTAATGCTTGCTCAGTAGAAATCGAAGTGGATGTTGATGGTGTGAAAGAGCCATGGCTCCTAATGTTCAAGAATGAAACTCACAACCACCCAACGGAAATTGAGCCATTTGGTGGAGCGGCTACTTGTATCGGTGGTGCTATTCGCGACCCATTGTCAGGTCGCTCATATGTCTACCAAGCCATGCGAATCTCAGGTGCGGGTGACATTACAGCACCGATTTCTGAAACTCGCGCTGGGAAATTGCCACAACAAGTTATTTCTAAAACAGCGGCTCATGGTTATTCTTCATATGGTAACCAAATTGGGCTTGCGACGACCTATGTTCGTGAATACTTCCACCCAGGCTTTGTAGCTAAACGCATGGAGCTTGGTGCGGTTGTCGGAGCGGCTCCTAAGGGCAATGTTGTCCGTGAAAAACCGGAAGCGGGAGATGTGATTATTCTCCTTGGAGGTAAGACTGGACGTGATGGTGTCGGTGGTGCGACGGGCTCTTCTAAGGTTCAAACGGTTGAGTCTGTAGAAACTGCTGGAGCTGAAGTTCAAAAAGGGAATGCTATCGAAGAACGCAAGATTCAACGTCTGTTCCGTAATGGTGTTGTCACTCGTCTTATCAAGAAATCTAATGACTTTGGTGCTGGTGGTGTCTGTGTGGCTATCGGTGAATTGGCAGACGGTCTTGAAATCGACCTCAACAAGGTTCCTCTTAAATACCAAGGCTTGAATGGTACCGAAATTGCCATCTCTGAATCACAAGAACGGATGGCTGTGGTGGTTCGTCCTGAAGAGGTGGATGCCTTCGTTGCGGAATGTAACAAAGAGAATATTGATGCTGTTGTTGTTGCGACAGTAACTGAAAAACCAAATCTTGTCATGCACTGGAATGGTGAGACAATCGTGGACTTGGAGCGTCGTTTCCTTGATACAAACGGTGTGCGCGTGGTCGTCAATGCTAAGGTTGTGGACAAGGATGTCAAGCTCCCAGAAGAGCGCACAACAAACTCTGATACACTTGAAGCTGATACCCTTGCGGTTCTATCTGATTTGAATCATGCGAGTCAAAAAGGATTACAGACTATCTTTGACTGCTCTGTTGGACGTTCTACGATTAATCACCCACTTGGTGGTCGCTACCAACTTACACCAACCGAGGCTTCTGTGCAGAAATTACCAGTTCAACACGGTGTGACTCATACTGCGTCTGTTATGGCTCAAGGATTCAACCCATATGTAGCTGAATGGTCTCCATACCACGGTGCTGCCTATGCTGTGATCGAAGCAACTGCTCGTTTGGTTGCTGCTGGTGCCAACTGGTCTAAGGCTCGCTTCTCTTACCAAGAGTACTTCGAGCGGATGGACAAACAAGCTGAGCGTTTTGGTCAGCCAGTAGCAGCTCTTCTAGGCTCTATCGAAGCACAGATTCAGCTTGGTTTGCCATCTATCGGTGGTAAGGACTCTATGTCTGGTACTTTTGAAGAATTGACAGTGCCACCAACCTTGGTAGCCTTTGGGGTGACGACGGCAGATAGCCGTAAGGTCCTCTCTCCAGAGTTCAAAACTGCTGGTGAAAATATCTACTACATCCCAGGTCAAGCCCTCTCTGCAGAGATTGATTTTGACTTGATTAAGTCTAATTTTGCTCAGTTTGAAGACATCCAAGCTGGTCACAAAGTGACATCTGCATCAGCTGTCAAATACGGTGGTGTGCTTGAAAGTTTGGCCCTTGCTACCTTTGGAAATCATATTGGTGCAGAGGTGACCTTGCCTGAACTTGAAAGTTCTTTGACAGCACAATTGGGCGGATTTGTCTTCACATCGCCTGAAGAAATTGCTGGAGTAGAGAAAATCGGACAAACAAAAGCAGACTTTACACTAACTGTCAACGATGTGAAGCTAGATGGACACAAACTTGACAGTGCTTTCCAAGGCAAATTGGAAGAAGTTTACCCAACAGAATTTGCACAAGCCAAAGAACTAGCAGAAGTTCCAGCTGTCGCTACTAACACAGTCGTCCAAGCTAAAGAAAAAGTTGAAAAACCGGTAGTTTATATCCCAGTCTTCCCGGGCACCAACTCGGAATATGACTCGGCTAAGGCCTTCGAAAAAGAAGGTGCAGAGGTCAACTTGGTGCCATTTGTGACCTTGAATGAAGAGGCTATTGTCAAGTCAGTTGAAACTATGGTTGACAACATCGGCAAGGCTAATATCCTTTTCTTTGCAGGTGGGTTCTCAGCTGCGGACGAGCCAGATGGTTCAGCCAAGTTTATTGTCAATATTCTGCTTAATGAAAAAGTGCGTGCAGCTATTGATAGCTTTATCGCCTGTGGTGGCTTGATTATCGGTATCTGTAATGGATTCCAGGCCCTCGTCAAATCAGGCCTTCTTCCATACGGGAACTTTGAAGATGCCACTAGTACTAGCCCAACTCTCTTCTACAATGATGCCAACCAACACGTGGCCAAGATGGTAGAAACTCGCATTGCCAATACCAACTCACCATGGTTGACTGGTGTGCAAGTGGGTGATATCCACGCCATTCCTGTTTCGCATGGTGAAGGGAAATTTGTCGTGACGGCTGAAGAATTTGCAGAGCTCCGTGACAATGGACAAATTTTCAGCCAATACGTTGACTTTGACGGCAAAGCAAGTATGGACTCTAAGTACAATCCAAATGGTTCTGTCCATGCCATCGAAGGAATTACCAGTAAGAACGGCCAAATCATCGGTAAGATGGGCCACTCAGAACGTTATGAGGAAGGTCTTTTCCAAAACATCCCAGGAAATAAAGACCAGCACCTGTTCGCGTCAGCGGTTAAATATTTCACTGGAAAATAAGACTTGCAGATTTTCTAATAGATAGTATCAGTAATGTAAAAGTCATGTAGATTTAGCTCTTGGTGCTACACAAATAAAAATTAGGTATATAAAATGACATACGAAGTAAAATCTCTTAATGAAGAATGTGGTGTTTTCGGTATCTGGGGACATCCAGATGCTGCTAAGTTGACCTATTTTGGTCTCCACAGTCTTCAACACCGTGGTCAGGAGGGGGCAGGAATCCTCTCCAATGATCAGGGGCAATTGAAGCGCCATCGTGATATGGGTCTTCTATCAGAAGTCTTCAGAAATCCTGCTAACTTAGATAAATTGACAGGAACTGGTGCGATTGGGCATGTTCGTTATGCGACTGCTGGCGAAGCTTCTGTAGATAACATCCAGCCCTTCCTCTTCCGTTTTCACGATATGCAGTTTGGCTTGGCTCATAATGGAAATCTGACCAATGCAGCCTCTCTCAAGAAAGAACTGGAACAAAGAGGAGCGATTTTCAGCGCGACTTCGGACTCGGAAATCTTGGCTCACCTCATTCGTCGGAGTCACAATCCGAACTTGATGGGCAAAATCAAAGAAGCGCTCAGCCTTGTCAAAGGTGGCTTTGCCTATATCTTGCTGTTTGAGGACAAGTTGATTGCGGCTCTTGACCCCAATGGTTTCCGTCCGCTTTCTATCGGGAAAATGGCCAACGGAGCGGTGGTTGTTTCATCTGAAACCTGTGCTTTTGAGGTTATTGGTGCTGAATGGATTCGTGATTTGAAGCCAGGTGAGATTGTGATTATTGATGACAAGGGAATCCAGTATGATAGCTATACGGATGATACTCAGCTCGCGATTTGCTCTATGGAGTATATCTATTTTGCCCGCCCTGATTCTAATATCCACGGTGTCAATGTCCATACGGCTCGCAAACGTATGGGTGCCCAATTGGCGCGTGAATTCAAGCATGAGGTGGATATCGTGGTCGGTGTGCCCAATTCTTCCCTCAGCGCAGCTATGGGATTTGCGGAAGAATCTGGTCTGCCAAATGAAATGGGACTTATCAAGAACCAATACACCCAACGCACCTTTATTCAACCGACTCAAGAATTGCGGGAGCAAGGGGTGCGGATGAAACTCTCTGCAGTTTCAGGTGTTGTCAAAGGCAAGCGTGTTGTTATGATTGATGACTCTATTGTACGTGGAACAACTTCTCGTCGTATCGTTCAGCTTTTGAAAGAAGCGGGTGCGACTGAAGTTCACGTTGCCATTGGTAGTCCAGCGCTAGCTTATCCATGTTTCTACGGGATTGATATCCAGACCCGTCAGGAGCTGATTGCAGCTAATCATACGGTCGAAGAAACTCGCCAAATCATTGGTGCGGACAGTCTGACTTACCTCTCTGTTGAAGGTTTGATTGATTCGATTGGGATTGAAACAGATGCACCAAATGGCGGTCTCTGTGTCGCTTACTTTGACGGTGACTACCCAACACCTCTCTATGACTACGAAGAAGACTATCGTAGAAGTTTGGAAGAAAAGACCAGTTTTTACAAATAGACAATAAATCCTCCATTAAAGAAAAGGAATATAAAAATGGCAAATAAAAATGCTTATGCTTCACGTCTCACTACTGACTAAAAGCTAAAGCATTTGTCAGTAGACGCTTTGTCCTATAGGATCAAAGCTAGAGCCCTGACTAGTATTTTTAGATAAAATAATTGTTTATCTAAAAATACGTCGCAATCTTCTCAAAGAAAAGGAATAAATAAATGACAAAAAATGCTTATGCCCAGTCGGGTGTAGATGTTGAAGCGGGTTATGAAGTTGTTGAACGGATTAAAAAGCACGTGGCTCGTACGGAGCGTGCAGGTGTCATGGGAGCTCTGGGTGGCTTTGGTGGTATGTTTGACCTTTCAAAGACTGGGGTTAAAGAACCCGTTTTGATTTCAGGGACTGATGGTGTCGGAACCAAGCTCATGCTGGCTATCAAGTACGATAAGCACGATACCATCGGTCAGGACTGTGTGGCCATGTGTGTCAACGATATCATCGCTGCAGGTGCGGAGCCCCTCTATTTTCTTGACTATGTGGCGACAGGGAAGAATGAACCAGCTAAACTAGAGCAAGTCGTCGCTGGTGTAGCAGAAGGTTGTGTACAGGCAGGCGCTGCCCTCATTGGTGGGGAAACGGCTGAAATGCCTGGCATGTACGGCGAAGATGACTATGACTTGGCTGGTTTTGCGGTCGGTGTGGCTGAAAAATCTCAAATCATTGACGGTTCAAAGGTAGCAGAAGGAGATGTTCTTCTCGGACTTGCTTCAAGTGGGATTCATTCCAATGGTTACTCTCTCGTCCGTCGTGTCTTTGCGGATTACACAGGTGAGGAAGTCCTGCCAGAATTGGAAGGCAAGAAACTCAAGGAAGTTCTTCTTGAGCCGACTCGTATCTATGTCAAGGCTGTCTTACCACTCATTAAGGAAGGGTTGGTCAACGGCATTGCCCACATCACAGGCGGTGGCTTTATTGAGAATGTCCCTCGCATGTTTGCAGCTGACTTGGCAGCTGAGATTGAAGAAGACAAGGTTCCAGTGCTTCCAATTTTCAAAGCCCTTGAAAAATACGGTCAGATCAAACATGAAGAAATGTTTGAAATCTTCAATATGGGTGTGGGACTTATGTTTGCAGTTAGCCCTGAAAATGTAAGTCGTGTCAAGGAATTGTTGGATGAACCAGTCTATGAAATTGGTCGTATCGTCAAGAAAGAAAACGAAAGTGTCATCATCAAATGAAAAAAATAGCGGTTTTTGCCTCTGGTAATGGCTCAAATTTTCAGGTGATAGCGGAACAATTTCCAGTAGAGTTTGTCTTTTCAGACCATCGTGACGCCTATGTGCTCGAGCGGTCAGACAAGCTTGGCGTTCTGTCCTATGCTTTTGAACTCAAGGAGTTTGAGAGCAAGGCAGACTACGAAGCAGCCCTTGTTGAGCTCTTGGAAGAACATCAGATTGACTTGGTTTGTTTGGCGGGTTATATGAAAATCGTCGGCCCCACCTTATTGGCGGCTTATGAAGGTCGAATCATCAATATCCATCCAGCTTACTTGCCAGAATTTCCAGGAGCTCATGGGATTGAGGATGCTTGGAATGCTGGTGTCTCTGAGAGTGGTGTGACCATTCACTGGGTGGACTCTGGAGTGGATACAGGAAAGGTCATCAAACAAGTCCGTGTACCACGGCTAGCTGATGATACCATTGACAGTTTTGAAGCTCGGATTCATGATGCAGAGTACAAGTTGTATCCGGAAGTTATTAGAGAATTGTTGGACAAGTAAATGAAAAAATGGTTGGAAACACTTGCCTTGATTACCTTGGCAATCATTCTACGTTTACTGGTAAATTTTTTCTTCCCAGAGATTCCCTATTGGGGGAGATTTTTACCGACAGTAATTTTGGGAGTCTTGGTAATCGTCTCCCTGCACTTTATGAATCGAAAAATTCGTAGGTAGAGAGTTTGAAAATGAAAGGAAAAAACATGACTAAACGCGCCTTAATCAGCGTCTCAGACAAAGCGGGCATTGTTGAATTTGCCCAAGAACTTAAAAAACTGGGTTGGGATATTATCTCGACAGGTGGGACAAAGGTTGCCCTTGATAATGCTGGGGTAGATACCATTGCGATTGATGATGTGACCGGTTTTCCAGAAATGATGGACGGTCGTGTCAAGACCCTTCATCCAAATATCCACGGTGGACTCCTCGCTCGTCGTGACTTGGATAGTCACCTGGAAGCGGCCAAAGACAATCAAATCGAGCTCATTGACCTTGTAGTGGTCAATCTCTATCCCTTTAAAGAAACGATTCTCAAACCAGACGTGACGTACGCTGATGCGGTTGAGAACATCGATATCGGCGGGCCATCTATGCTTCGCTCGGCAGCGAAGAATCATGCCAGCGTGACGGTTGTGGTAGACCCTGCAGACTATACAGTGGTTTTGGACGAATTGGCAGCCAATGGTGAAACGACTTACGAAACCCGTCAACGTTTGGCAGCCAAGGTTTTCCGTCACACAGCGGCTTATGACGCCTTGATTGCAGAGTATTTCACAGCTCAAGTGGGTGAAAGCAAGCCTGAAAAGTTGACCTTGACTTATGACCTCAAGCAAGCCATGCGTTACGGTGAGAACCCTCAACAAGACGCGGATTTCTACCAAAAAGCTTTGCCGACTGACTACTCGATTGCATCCGCTAAACAGCTTAACGGGAAAGAATTGTCATTCAACAATATTCGTGATGCAGATGCTGCTATTCGTATTATCCGTGATTTTAAAGACCGTCCAACCGTTGTGGCTCTCAAACACATGAACCCATGTGGGATTGGTCAAGCTGATGACATCGAGACTGCTTGGGACTATGCTTATGAGTCTGACCCAGTCTCAATTTTCGGTGGTATTGTCGTTCTCAACCGTGAGGTGGATGCTGCGACTGCTGAGAAGATGCACGGCGTTTTCCTCGAGATCATCATCGCACCGAGCTATACGGATGAAGCGCTAGCCATTTTGACCAACAAAAAGAAAAACTTGCGTATCCTTGCCTTGCCATTTGATGCTCAAGAGGCCAGTGAAGTGGAAGCAGAATACACAGGTGTAGTTGGTGGACTTCTGGTGCAAAACCAAGACGTGGTCAAGGAAAGCCCAGCTGACTGGCAAGTGGTGACCAAACGCCAGCCAACTGAGACAGAAGCGACAGCTCTTGAGTTTGCTTGGAAAGCTATTAAATACGTCAAATCAAACGGAATTATCGTGACCAATGACCACATGACACTTGGCGTTGGCCCAGGTCAAACTAACCGTGTGGCTTCAGTCCGTATTGCCATTGACCAAGCTAAAGACCGTCTTGACGGCGCTGTGCTTGCTTCTGATGCCTTCTTCCCATTTGCGGATAATGTGGAAGAAATCGCCAAAGCAGGTATCAAGGCTATCATCCAGCCAGGAGGTTCAGTCCGTGACCAAGAATCTATCGAAGCGGCAGACAAGTATGGCTTGACTATGGTCTTCACAGGGGTGAGACATTTTAGACATTAAGAACGTTAAAGGAAAGAAAACAGTTTCTTTCCTTTTTTGCGTAAAAATACGGAATGAAACAAGATTAAAACGAACGATTATGGTATAATATTAGTAAATAATTCGCAAAAGAGGTTGAAGAATGAAACTGCTTGTTGTCGGTTCGGGTGGTCGTGAACATGCAATTGCTAAGAAGTTGCTTGAGTCAAAAGAGGTAGAAAAGGTTTTTGTTGCTCCTGGGAATGACGGAATGACTCTGGATGGTCTGGAATTGGTAAATATCTCTATTTCCGAACATTATAAATTGATTGAGTTTGCAAAAGACAACGATATTGCTTGGACCTTTATCGGGCCAGATGATGCCCTTGCTGCTGGAATTGTAGATGATTTTAATCAGGCAGGGCTTAAGGTTTTTGGTCCGACAAGATTGGCGGCAGAGCTGGAGTGGTCCAAGGATTTTGCTAAGGAAATCATGGTCAAATACGGCGTTCCGACAGCAGCCTATGGCACATTTTCAGCTTTCGAGGAAGCCAAGGCATATATCGAAAAGCAGGGGGCGCCTATCGTGGTCAAGGCGGATGGCTTGGCGCTTGGGAAAGGTGTCGTTGTTGCTGAGACAGTCGAGCAAGCGATCGAAGCAGCTCACGAGATGCTATTGGACAATAAATTTGGTAACTCAGGTACGCGTGTGGTTATTGAGGAATTCCTTGAAGGAGAGGAATTTTCACTCTTTGCCTTTGTCAATGGTGATAAGTTCTACATCATGCCAACAGCTCAGGACCACAAACGTGCCTATGATGGCGACAAAGGGCCTAACACGGGTGGTATGGGTGCCTATGCGCCAGTTCCACACTTACCACATAGTGTAGTTGATACAGCGGTTGAGACTATTGTCAAGCCAGTCCTAGAGGGCATGATCCAAGAAGGGCGTCCATATCTGGGAGTTCTTTATTCGGGGCTTATCTTGACAGCTGATGGACCTAAGGTCATCGAGTTTAATGCTCGCTTTGGAGATCCTGAAACCCAGATTATCCTGCCTCGTCTTACCTCTGACTTTGCACAAAATATTACGGATATTCTGGATAGCAAGGAGCCAAATATCACTTGGACAGATAAGGGTGTGACTCTGGGTGTGGTTGTCGCATCCAACGGTTATCCGCTAGACTATGAAAAAGGTGTCAAGTTGTCAGCCAAGACAGAAGGCGACATCATCACCTACTATGCAGGGGCTAAGTTTGCGGAAAATAGCAGAGCGCTGCTATCAAACGGCGGACGTGTCTATATGCTCGTCACCACAGCAGCCACCGTCAAAGAAGCCCAAGACACCATCTACCAAGAACTCGCCCAACAACAAACAGAAGGTCTCTTTTACCGAACTGATATCGGAAGCAAGGCTATAAAAGATTAACAGTTACTAAATTTGTCATGGCGAGCGAAAGCGAGCCAAAGTAAGATAATGGTCGCCGTGGTGAAAAGACCAGAACAGTATCTGTTCTGGTCGGGGAAACTTTGAGACCTTAGGCTCAAAGTTTAGGAATGAAACCGAAGGTTTGCTTCCGTCCCCACCACCTAAGACCATTATCAAAAAAGAAGAAAAAAGGAAAAATTATGACTAAACCGATTATTTCCATCATCATGGGCTCAAAATCCGACTGGGCAACCATGCAAAAAACCGCCGAAGTCTTAGACCATTTCGGAGTAGCCTACGAAAAGAAGGTTGTATCTGCCCACCGCACACCTGACCTCATGTTCAAACATGCCGAGGAGGCCCGTAGCCGTGGTATCAAGGTCATTATTGCAGGTGCTGGTGGTGCAGCCCATTTGCCAGGTATGGTAGCTGCTAAAACAACCCTTCCTGTCATTGGTGTACCAGTCAAATCACGTGCCCTTAGTGGGGTGGACTCGCTTTACTCGATTGTACAGATGCCGGGCGGTGTGCCTGTTGCGACAATGGCTATCGGTGAAGCAGGTGCGACAAATGCGGCTCTATTTGCCATCCGTCTCTTGTCAGTAGAGGATCAGGCTATCACGACAGCTTTGGCAGATTTCACAGAAGAACAAGGAAAAATCGCAGAGGAGTCTACAAATGAGCTCATCTAAAACAATCGGAATTATCGGTGGCGGCCAGCTGGGTCAAATGATGGCCATTTCTGCTATCTACATGGGCCACAAGGTTATCGCGCTGGACCCAGCAGCTGATTGCCCAGCCTCTCGTGTGGCGGAAATCATCGTGGCTCCTTATAATGATGTGGACGCCCTTCGTCAGTTGGCGGACCGTTGCGATGTTCTCACTTATGAATTTGAAAATGTTGATGCAGATGGCCTTGACGCTGTTATCAAAGAAGGACAGCTTCCACAAGGGACTGACCTGCTACGCATTTCTCAAAACCGTATCTTTGAAAAGGACTTTCTTTCAAATAAGGCTCAAGTCACTGTGGCACCCTACAAGGTAGTGACTTCAAGCCAAGACTTAGCAGATATCGACCTCTCTAAAAACTATGTCCTCAAGACTGCAACTGGTGGCTACGATGGCCATGGTCAGAAGGTTATTCGCTCAGAAGAAGATTTGGAGGAAGCCTATACGCTAGCTGATTCAGCAGACTGTGTCTTAGAAGGATTTGTCAACTTTGACCTTGAAATTTCCGTCATCGTGTCAGGAAATGGCAAGGATGTGACAGTCTTCCCAGTTCAGGAAAATATCCACCGAAACAATATCCTATCTAAGACCATTGTGCCTGCTCGCATTTCAGAAAGTCTAGCTGAAAAGGCCAAATCTATGGCAGTGCGAATTGCTGAACAACTTAATTTGTTTGGAACACTTTGCGTGGAAATGTTTGCGACAGCTGATGATATTATTGTCAACGAAATTGCTCCGCGCCCTCACAACTCAGGTCACTATTCAATCGAAGCCTGCGACTTCTCCCAATTTGATACCCATATCTTGGGCGTTCTGGGAGCACCATTACCGACTATCAAACTACATGTACCAGCCGTTATGCTCAATGTTCTCGGCCAGCACGTCGAGGCCGCTGAAAAATATGTGACAGAAAATCCAAGCGCCCACCTCCACTTATATGGTAAAATAGAAGCGAAACACAACCGCAAAATGGGACATGTGACTTTGTTTAGTGATGTGCCGGATGAGGTGGTTGAATTTTAAAGTAAGGAGAAAAAGGGTTTGGCACTTGTAGAAAAAGTAATAAAATCTTTCAAAATATTATTAGATAGAATTAATAATTTTTTTAAAAGTAGAACTATAGACTCTGAGCATATAATAGGAATAATATACGCGTTATTATATTTATTACCTTTTTTGGTAAATAGTTTGATTTACGCAATCATTACCTTAATTTTTAGTTATTTACCACTTACGACTTTAATTGTGTCGTTATTGATGTGTATAATAAATTGTGCCTTACTCATTTACTTTGTACAAACATTTATTAAGTTTATTAGAGAAAAACGTTTTTTACTGGGGACAATCTTATTATATTTAATTTTAGCATTTTTGCTTGGAACAATTTTTTGGTTTGGCATGATATTTTTGAGCTTAACGCTTACAATGACAATGTTTCTTCCAGATAGTATCCAACCAAATGAATTTTTAGCTATGATTTATAAGTATAGTAACAATTATCAGAGGATGAGTGCTCTCTTTGAAAGTAGTTCAAAATTAGGGGCACCTATAATTCAAATATTAGCAATATCAAATCTGCTAAATTCATTTATTCCTGAGAAATACAAAACTATAGATTTAAAATTTTTTGATAAAATCATTCGTATTTTATTTAAAATCATTTTTATAATAATACCACTGTTAGCATTTTTTATTTTTTATCATATTGATAAAACTTCATTTACTATTATTGGTTTAATTACAGTAATCATTACATGGATAATTGATCCTAAAAATATTGCCATTTTGATCAATTTAAAAGTGAAGGTCTCTGATGAGGATATAAAGCCAGAAATTCTTAATAAATTTAAATTATTTCAATTATTTATAAGTTTTATTGTTGTTTCTTGGGCTATTAGTGTGTACTTTTTTCAAGAACAAAGTATAGAAATCAGATTGTATATTTCTTTAGGCTCTTTGTTATGTTTTATGTTCGTATTACTAATTTGTCAAAGAATTTTAAAAAGGAATGGAGAAAGTTGGCTAAATAACAACTTTAAGGATGAAATTGCGAAGAAATTTATTGAAGATAATTTCAATTCTGATGACGATGATAATTAGATCGTTTTTTGAGGTTGCGATAGGAAGTTTATGATTAAATGTTTTACTTCATGAATTAACGCTAAAAAGAATTGGAGAATTTGAATAAAGTGATTGCTGGTTGCTAACTGATGTGAAACATCAAAAGAAAGGAAAAATTAACAACATGATTAACCGTTACTCTCGCCCTGAGATGGCGAACATTTGGAGTGAAGAAAATAAATACCGTGCTTGGCTTGAGGTGGAAATCTTGGCTGACGAGGCATGGGCTGAGTTGGGGGAAATCCCTAAGGAAGATGTGGCTTTGATTCGCGAGAAAGCGGACTTTGACATCGACCGTATTTTGGAGATTGAGCAAGAGACTCGCCACGATGTGGTAGCCTTCACACGTGCGGTTTCTGAGACTCTTGGTGAAGAGCGCAAGTGGGTCCACTATGGTTTGACCTCTACCGACGTGGTAGATACGGCCTACGGTTACCTATACAAGCAGGCCAACGACATCATCCGTCGTGACCTTGAGAACTTCACCAACATCATCGCTGATAAGGCTAAGGAGCACAAGTTCACCATCATGATGGGTCGTACCCACGGTGTGCACGCTGAACCTACAACCTTTGGTCTTAAATTGGCGACTTGGTACAGCGAAATGAAGCGCAACATCGAGCGTTTCGAGCATGCGGCTGCTGGTGTAGAAGCTGGTAAGATTTCTGGTGCGGTTGGTAACTTTGCCAATATCCCACCATTTGTAGAGGAATATGTCTGCGACAAACTGGGTATTCGTGCTCAAGAAATCTCTACACAGGTCCTTCCTCGTGACCTTCACGCTGAGTACTTTGCGGTTCTTGCCAGCATCGCGACTTCAATCGAACGTATGGCGACTGAGATTCGTGGCTTGCAAAAATCTGAACAACGTGAAGTAGAAGAGTTCTTTGCCAAAGGGCAAAAAGGTTCATCTGCTATGCCTCACAAACGCAACCCTATCGGTTCTGAGAACATGACAGGTCTTGCGCGTGTTATCCGTGGTCACATGATTACGGCTTATGAGAACGTGGCTCTCTGGCACGAACGTGACATCTCTCACTCATCAGCTGAGCGCATCATCACACCAGATACGACCATTTTGATTGACTACATGCTCAACCGTTTTGGAAATATTGTCAAGAACTTGACGGTCTTCCCAGAAAACATGATCCGCAACATGAACTCGACTTTTGGTCTTATCTTTAGCCAACGTGCAATGTTGACCTTGATTGAGAAAGGTATGACCCGTGAGCAAGCTTATGACTTGGTACAACCAAAAACAGCTTACTCTTGGGATAACCAAGTAGACTTCAAGCCGCTTCTCGAAGCAGACCCAGAAGTAACATCACGCCTCTCTCAAGAAGAAATCGACGAAATCTTTAATCCTCTTTACTACACTAAACGAGTGGATGATATCTTTGACCGTCTTGGACTGGGTGATTAATTAAAAAATAAACAGCGAGCTTTGATCTCGCTGTTTATTTTTTATCGAAAAGACTTAGTCTTCTTTTCTTTTAGTGAGTCCATAAGCTGCTAGTGAGGCCATGAGTCCTGCGACTACTAGTCCTGCAGAATCGTGACTTCCTGTTTCAGGAAGTTTTTTCTCTGTTGCCACAGGAGCTGGACCTTTAGGAAGAGCTTTGTTTTCCTCAGCAGGAGCAGTTGATGGAGCTGGTTGGCTTGGGATTTCTAGTTTTGGTTTTTCTTCAGCAATAGCGGCTTGTCCGTTTTCATCGCCTACATGTGTTACCATAGTTCCGACTTCGACTATTTGAGTAACAGCTTCCTGTGCTACGACACTATTTACAAGTGTTTTCACTTCCTTGCCATCAACAGTGCTCACAGAGTAGAAGTTTGTACGGTGCCCGTTGACACCTTTAGTAATGACTTGTGTTTTTCCTTTGAGCAAGAGTGGATTTTCACGAGTCACTGTGGTAAATGGAATTTCTTCTTCTTGGATATCCAGTCT
>NZ_JAHUZC010000016.1:0-29987 GCF_019218685.1 Streptococcus vulneris
ATTGGGTATCAACGAGCCTTTCCTTTACAAACTCGTTCCAACTGTTGGAAAAATCATGGAAAGCTACTATCCAGAAGTGCTTGAGAAACGTGACTTTATTGAGAAAATCGTTAAGAGCGAAGAAGAATCATTTGCGCGTACTCTTCACTCAGGTCAACACTTTGCCCAAGGCATCGTAGCAGACTTGAAAGAAAAAGGACAATCTGTCATTGCTGGTTCAGATGTATTTAAACTTTACGACACTTATGGATTCCCAGTTGAATTGACTGAAGAAATCGCTGAAGAAGCGGGCATGACTGTAGACCGTGAAGGTTTTGAAGCAGCTATGAAAGAACAGCAAGAACGCGCGCGTGCCTCAGCTGTCAAGGGTGGCTCAATGGGTATGCAAAATGAAACCCTTCAAAACATCACAGTGGAAAGTGTCTTCAACTACAATGCTAGCCAATTATCTTCTAAATTGGTGGCTATCGTGGCTGACAATGCAGAAGTAGAAGCTGTATCAGAAGGAACTGCCTCTCTTATCTTTGCAGAAACGCCATTCTATGCTGAAATGGGTGGACAGGTCGCTGACCATGGACAAATCTTGGATGAATCTGGTTCAGTTGTAGCTAAGGTGACAAATGTTCAGAAAGCACCAAACGGACAAGTCCTTCATACAGTTGAAGTTCTTGCACCGCTTGCCTTGAACCAAGAATATACCTTGGCAATTGATACAAATCGTCGTCACCGTGTTATGAAAAACCACACTGCGACTCACTTGCTTCACGCTGCCCTTCATAATATCCTTGGGAATCATGCAACACAAGCAGGTTCTCTTAACGAAGTTGAATTCCTTCGCTTTGACTTTACTCACTTCCAAGCAGTAACTGCTGAAGAATTGCGTGCGATTGAACAGCAAGTCAACGAAAAAATCTGGGAAGCCATTGCTGTAGAAACTGTTGAAACGGATATTGACACTGCCAAAGAAATGGGTGCTATGGCCCTCTTTGGTGAGAAATACGGCAAGGAAGTCCGTGTTGTCACTATCGGTGACTACTCTATCGAGCTTTGTGGTGGTACCCACGTTGGCAACACTTCTGAGATTGGTCTCTTCAAGATTGTCAAAGAAGAAGGGATCGGATCAGGAACTCGCCGTATCTTGGCAGTGACTGGTAAGGAAGCCTTTGAAGCCTACCGTGAACAAGAAGACGCTCTTAAAGCTGTCGCAGCAACCTTGAAAGCACCTCAAGTCAAGGAAGTGCCTCACAAGGTAGAAGGACTCCAAGAACAACTTCGTCAACTTCAAAAGGAAAATGCTGAGTTGAAAGAAAAAGCCGCAGCTGCAGCCGCAGGCGACATCTTCAAGGATGTGAAGGAAGTCAATGGTCACCGTTACATTGCTAGCCAAGTATCTGTATCTGACGCTGGTGCCCTTCGTACTTTTGCGGATAACTGGAAACAAAAAGACTACTCTGATCTTCTTGTCCTTGTTGCAGCAATTGGGGACAAAGTTAATGTCCTTGTAGCAAGCAAGACAAAAGACCTTCATGCAGGAAACCTTGTCAAAGAATTAGCACCAATCGTCGATGGACGTGGTGGTGGTAAACCAGACATGGCCATGGCAGGAGGAAGCAACCAAGCTAAGATCCAAGAATTGTTGGATGCAGTAGCAGGTAAATTGTAAGATAATAAAGATCTATCCACTTGGGTAGGTCTTTTTGTGAATACAAAAAAACCAAATCCGCTTGGATCTGGCTTGATGATTATAAGCTATTAGATAGTATTGGCTGCCCAGACACTTACCGAAGCAGCTGAGACAGGGAATTGTCCATAACCTTCCTCATCGATGATAACTTGAGCTTGGTGGTTTTCAAGTAGATCTACAAAGGTTTGGTTAGCCCATTCTTGGCCGATAAACATTGATTTGCTGTTTTCTTGGTCATTTGAGATGAGAACTGCGATTGGGGATTGATTTTCAGCACCTGAACGTACCCAACCGATACAGTTAGGATCATCAAAGTAGTCATTTTGTTCTCCATAGGCCAAGTCTTTTCGGATGGCTAGGAGGCGGTCAAGGACTTCTTTGAAATCTTGTTGAGCATACTGCCCTGAAATCCCATAGTAGTCGCCGTAAAAGACACATGGAAGGCCATTTTGGCGTAACAGAATGAGGGCATAGGCTGCTGGTTTGAACCATTCTTCAACAGTCGATTCAAGGGCTTGTCCTCGTTGGGTATCATGGTTGTCGACAAAGGTCACAGCCTTATCAGGCTTGAGTTCAACCAAGCTATCTGTGAAAATACCACGAAGGTCATAGTTTGCGCCAGCTTGACTGGCTTCAAAGAGATTCTGGTGTAGACGAACATCGACAAGGTCAAAGCGTTCTTCCGTTTTTTCAAGATAGTCCAGATTGGCTTCCTTGTCAGGATTCCAGAATTCACCAAAAACATAGAAATCGTCACCGTATCTTTCCTTCATATCTCGGATGAAATTGCGCATGAAGAAAGAGTCAATGTGCTTAACGGCATCCAAGCGGAAACCAGCTACACCAGTTGTCTCCATGAACCATTCAGCCCAGTCATAGATATTTTGAATGACTTCAGGATGTTTAAAGTCTAGGTCGGCATACATGAGGTAGTCATAGTTTCCGTTTTCGTTATCGACCAATTCCTCATTTGCCCAGCCTTTATTGTCACCTTGGATCAGATAAATCCCAGACTTACGGCGTTTGGCATCATAGTCTGTACCTGTGAAGTGGTACCAGTGCCAGTGGAAGTCATTGTAGGTATCTTGGCGACCATCGAAGGTAAAGCTAGTCCAGCCATTGATGGTGAAGGGTTCCCCAAGTTCAACTGTACGGTCTACAGGGTCTACTTCGATAACCTGAAAGGCTTCCATGTGATCGGCTGCAGCCTTGTGGTTGAGTACCACATCGGCCATAGGCTGGATTCCCTGTGCTTTTAGGGCTTGAATAGCTTGAAGATAGTCTTCTTTGAAACCATACTTGGTACGGACTGTCCCTTTTTGGTTGAACTCTCCAAGGTCAAATAGGTCATAGACACCATAGCCGACATCTTTTTCATTGGTTGCCTTAAAAGCTGGTGGCATCCAGACATGACTAATACCGAGATTAGCAAGGTGTTGAGCATCTTCAGCCAGACGCGTCCAGTGCTGGCCGTCATGGGGCAGATACCATTCAAAGTATTGCATGAGTGTTTGATTTTGCATGATTTTTCCTCTTACTTGTCAATCTTGTTCTTTATTCTATCATAAAGTATCGGTTAGCTCAAACGTTTGCGTAAAATAGAAGACATGTATTTCAACTATTCAAGATAAAGTGTTGATTTTTAAAATGAAAGCGCTATAATGATAGTGAATTACATAGATAAAGAGAGGAGATTTCTCATGATTGAATTTCAAAATGTTAGTAAGTTGTATGGTGATAAAGAGGCCTTGAGCAATCTCAATTTGCAGATTGAAAATGGAGAGATTATGGGCTTGATTGGCCATAATGGAGCTGGGAAATCGACCACTATAAAATCCCTAGTCAGTATCATTTCGCCCAGCAGTGGTCGTATTTTGGTAGACGGTTTAGATTTATCGGAAAATCGCTTGGCTGTTAAACGAAAGATTGGCTACGTAGCAGACTCGCCTGACTTATTTTTACGCTTAACAGCCAATGAATTTTGGGAATTGATTGCTTCATCCTATGATCTGACTAGCTCTGACTTGGAGGCTAGTCTAGCTAGGTTATTGAGTGTTTTTGATTTTGCTGAAAATCGTTATCAGGTTATTGAAACCCTTTCTCACGGTATGCGTCAGAAAGTCTTTGTCATTGGGGCACTCTTGTCTGACCCTGATATTTGGGTTTTGGACGAACCCTTGACTGGTTTGGATCCCCAGGCTGCCTTTGATTTGAAGCAAATGATGAAGGAGCATGCACAAAAAGGCAAGACAGTCTTGTTTTCAACTCATGTCCTAGAGGTGGCAGAGCAAGTCTGTGATCGGATTGCCATTTTAAAAAAGGGGCATTTGATCTATTGTGGTAGCGTAGAGGACTTGAGAAAAGACCACCCAGACCAGTCTTTGGAAAGTATCTACCTTAGTCTTGCTGGTAGAAAAGAGGAGGTTGCGGATGCGTCTCAAGGTCATTAAAAAATTAGTTGATATCAATATCCTCTATTCATCTAAAGAAGCGAATCTGGCTAACCTACGAAAGAAGCAGGCTAAGAATCCTGGGAAAAAAGTAAATGTTTCCGCTAGAGTCCTAAGTTCTTACATTTTTTCTAGTCTCTTGATGCTTTTCATGTTTATAAATATAGCCTTTCGTTTTCCTTTTGAGGAAATGCCTGTTTATTTTAGCTTCATGGTTGCTATTTTACTAGTGATTGCCTTTTCAACTTCTTTAACAGCTTTTTACAATGTCTTTTATGAGAGTAAGGACCTAGTCTCCTATAGGCCCTATGCCTTTAAAGAATCAGAGATTATAATCGCTAAAGGACTGTCTGTCCTCTTGCCAGCTCTAGCTGGAATTATACCAATCCTAGCTTATTTTCTAGTCCTCTACATTAGGCTAGCCCCTTCTCTGTGGCTGGGTTTGCCTTTGATGCTGCTGTCCTTGGTCTTATTATTTGTCTCTTTGGCTTTAGTGATGATAGTGGCAGTGCATTTCTTGGCTCAAACTACCGTTTTTAGAAAGTATCAGTCTATTTTTTCGAATGTGATGATTGGGATAGGAGTTCTCATACCTTTAATATTTGTCTTCTTTCTACAGTCGACTTCTAGAGATATAGTTGACAGAGTTAGAGATATTCCATTTCTCCTTTATCCTATTCATCTCTTTTACAAAATAGCAGTGGAGCCTTTTTCGACAGAGGCCATACTGGGTCTGCTCGCTTGGATAGCTTTAACTGTTTTCTTGCTTTATCTGACCAAAAAGAAGGTTTTTCCTCATTTTTATGACGTGATTCTGCTTAACAGTGAGGAGAAGGTCAAAAAAGAACGTCGCAGTAAAGAGGGGATTTCAAGAACTAAAAAGGGATTTTTCCGCATGGTTTTGCGCTACAACCTCTCCCTCTTGGGACAGGGGACTGGCGTGATTACAGTACTTTTTACAAGTGCGTTCCTTCCCTATCTCATGATGATTGGTCCGATTTCCACAATCCGAGATTCTCAGTTAGTTCCAGACGTTCATCCTCGATACTGGTTACCCTTGTTTTTCGTGGGAATGTTTATAGCAGTTGTCAATAACAATATCACCAGCCTTCCTTCAATTGCCTTATCCTTGGAGAGGGAAAATGTTGATTTTCTGAAGAGTTTACCCTTTGACTTTGCTCGTTATGTGAAAGTGAAATTTTGGATTATCTTTGCTGTCCAGTCCTTTTTACCTATCTTGACTTTACTTGGTCTTTCCCTTTATTTAGGATTGCCTATCCTTTCGATGATTTACCTTCTTGTGGCATGGGTTCTTGCCAGTGTCAGCCTTTCTTGCCACCATTATTTTAAAGATATGAAAAATCTGTCAACCAATTGGAGTAGCATTACGGACCTGGTGAATCGTTCAAAAGGTATAGTCACAATGGTTTTGATTATTATTTATAGTGCTATCTTATTGATTTCAACTATTGTGAGCGTATACTTGCTTCAGTCTCTTTCCCCTGTCCTTGCCATCAGCTTGGGAGTAGGAGCTCTTATCCTCCTGCTTGGTCTTGCTATATTTAGCTATCATTACTACCTGTCACGGATATTGTTAGAGATAGAAAAAAGATAAGGTTGTTGGTCGCTTACTTGATAAATTTTTAAAAAGAAATGCTCCTCCAAGACGGAAGAGCATCTTTTATTGTGATTTTGATTCAGTTTCTGCAGACTCTGGATGGAGTTCTTGGTAACTTGGTGCCTTGAAAAGGTCAGTACTGGTCTTACCTTGTCGTTGGCTAAAGAGACTGGTTGATTGACTTCCTTTTTCCTGCTCAATCTTTTGCAGAATTGGTAAAGAATTGAGGTAAGAAATACTTTCTGTATCAACTTTTCCAAGATGATCTGCTTGGTAGAAACGTATCAAATCACCAGTTTGAATCTGGTCGCTGATTTTCAGCTGTTGGCTGGCTGCCTGCCGAACGATTTCTAGTTCAGTCTGAGCTTGTTCATCAAGATTACTGATTTCAAGACCGCTCTCAGTATAGTAGGTTCGTCCGTCATAACTGGTGTATTTAGGTGTGACGAAGGAATTGGCAGTTCGAAAGGCAACGATTTCTTGATGATCTGGAGACAGAAGGTCTTGGCCGACTTGAAGGAAGGAATTGGACTCAATACCAAGGAGGTGTTCGAGAGTCGGTAAGATATCGATTTGTCCACCGTAGGTATTGATGATTTGTCCTTTTTCATAGCCAGGCATGACCACCATAAAAGGCACTCGTTGCAACATGGCATTGTCGTAATTAGACCAGTTCTCAGAAGTCTTACCAATCAAGGGAGCCAGGTCAGGATTGCGGGAGTTAGAAATTCCATAATGGTCTCCGTAGATGACGATGATGGATTTTTCATAGAGGCCACTTTCTTTGAGATAGTCAAAGAAGGCCTTGATAGCACTATCCAGATAGTTTGCTGTTTGGAAGTAGCCATTGATGGTTTCATCTTTGGTTTTAGCCAGTGGGAAACCAAGCTCATCGCCTGTCAGATTGCTAGCATAGGGATAGTGATTGGACACCGTGATATATTTAGCATAAAAAGGCTGCTGTAAATGCTCCAGATACTGAATAGAATCTTTCATCATGATTTTATCATTTAAACCATATTGGAAAGAATTGCTACTGTCTTGCTTGGTGAAGTAGGAAGCATCAAAGAAGTATTGGTAGCCCCATTGTTTATAGGTCGTATTTCGATTCCAGAAGGTCCCGATATTACCGTGAAAGACGGCACTCGATTGATAGCCGTTTTTTGATAGGATAAAAGGAGCTGCCTGCTGGGTATTGGTACCACCGTAATTGACCATAAAGGAACCTTGGTCAAGTCCAAACAAGCCAGTTTCTAGCATGGTTTCTGCATCTGAGGTCTTACCAGCCTTGACTTGGTTAAAGATATTCGAAAAGGCTAGGGTTGATTGCGAATGGTAGAGGGAATTAAGGAAGGGAGTGACTTCATGATCAGTTCCATCTATGTTGAGTTTATAGTCCAGTAGGAACTGCTGAAAACTCTCTAAGTGGAGATAAATCACATTTTTCCCTTTGGCAAGGCCAAAATAGTCTGGATTGGGCTTAGCAGAATGTTCTTGAATATAGTCTGTGATAGGTTGAAGGTCGGTCTCAGAAGCCTTGGCACGTTCTTTGTTGGCGCTGTAGGATTGGTTGGCACTATAGCCCAAAAAGGCTGGCAAACTAAGGGCACGAACAATATAATAATTAGAAAATCCTCGCGATAGGAGATCGGGACGTTCGATTTCAGCCAAGAAAAGATTAGCAGAAAAGAGCAGGGCTGAGAGAGCAGTGATGGCAACACTGGAGCGGAATTTGAAAGGTCTCCTATCCAGCTGGATGAGCTTCTTATAGAGAAGATAAGCCAGCAATGGGAAATCCATAAAATAGATGAAATCCCAAAAGCGCAGTAACTCTAGTTCGGCAGTACCAACAGACACCTTGCTGACCACTTTCATGGTATTGGCCGTGATAAAGTCACTAAATTCTCGATAGTAAAAAATATTAGAATAGAGCCAAATGAATAAAAGGCTGTAAATAGCTATACTAAGACTGTAAAAGGCCTTGGTTGAGCGAGCATAGAGGGCTAGAGCCAGCAGGAGCAATCCCAAGGGAAGGGGATTGAAAAAAGCGATAAAGGCAAGGTAATTCCCTTGCAGCTTGCCCACTTGAATATCTAAATTGAAGTCAACGGTATAGGCTAATAAGGTTTTGAGCCAATAGAGGATTAAAAGGGTTAGGACAAAACCCAGTCTGGTACCCATGGCTTTTTGGATTTTGTTAAAATTGATTCTCACACAATTACTTCCTAAGTTTTTATTAGTATTAGTATACCATTTTTTAAAACTAGAGTAAAAAAGCAAGGGTAGTTTCTTTTTTGAGAATTGTCACAAAATTTGCTATAATAGTGACTATGAATAGAATAAGAGTCAACAAACGGGTTGAAAAAAAGCTTTCAAAGGGGCTTGTTTTACTAGAAGCCAGTGATCTTGAGAATGTCAATCTCAAGGATCAGGAAGTAGAAGTCCATAGTCAAGATGGAAACTTTCTTGGTACTGCCTACCTTTCTCAGCAAAACAAGGGCTTGGGCTGGTTTGTTAGCAAAGACAAGGTGACCTTCAATCAAGCTTTCTTTGAAACGCTGTTTAGACAAGCTAAAGAAAAGAGAAGTGCCTACTATCAAGATGATTTGACAACTGCCTTTCGTCTCTTCAACCAAGAGGGAGATGGTTTTGGCGGTCTGACAGTGGACCTTTATGGCGACTATGCTGTCTTTTCTTGGTATAACTCTTATGTATATCAGATTCGCAAGGTTATCTCAGAAGCCTTTAGACAGGTTTTTCCTGAGGTTTTAGGGACCTATGAGAAGATCCGTTTTAAGGGTCTAGACTATGAATCTGCCCATGTTTATGGTCAAGAAGCACCTGACTTTTTCACTGTTTTGGAAAATGGTGTCCTCTATCAAGTCTTTATGAATGATGGCTTGATGACAGGGATTTTCCTAGACCAGCATGAAGTTCGCGGTAGTCTAGTTGATGGATTGGCTATGGGTAAATCCCTGCTCAACATGTTTTCCTATACAGCAGCCTTCTCAGTAGCTGCGGCCATGGGGGGAGCAAGCCAGACAACTTCTGTTGATTTAGCCAAACGTTCACGAGAATTGTCTCAAGCGCATTTTCAGGCAAATGGGATCAGCACAGACGACCATCGTTTTGTAGTCATGGATGTCTTTGAGTATTTCAAGTATGCCAAGCGAAAAGGCTTGACTTATGATGTGATTGTCCTAGATCCGCCTAGCTTTGCTCGGAATAAAAAACAAACGTTCTCTGTGGCCAAGGATTATCACAAGTTGATTTCCCAGAGTCTTGAGATTTTAAATCCTGGAGGAATTATCATTGCCAGCACCAATGCTGCCAATGTTTCCCGCCAGAAATTTACAGAACAAATTGATAAAGGCTTTGCAGGAAGAAGTTACCAGATTTTAAACAAATACGGTCTTCCAGCAGATTTCGCCTATAATAAAAAAGATGAAAGTAGTAATTACCTCAAGGTGATTAGTATGAAGGTTAGTAAATGAAATTAATCGTTTCAGTAATGCCAAGAAGTTTAGAGGAGGCCCAGGCTCTGGATGCCACGAGGTATCAGGATGCTGATATCATTGAATGGCGCGCCGACTATCTGCCTAAGGAAGCGATTTTGCAGGTGGCTCCAGCTATTTTTGAAAAATTCGCAGGTCGTGAGTTGGTTTTCACTCTGCGAACTCGCGCTGAAGGGGGAGAAATCGACCTTTCTTCAGAAGAATATATCCATCTAATCAAGGAAGTGGCGCAACTCTATCAACCAGACTATATTGATTTTGAGTACTATAGCTACAAGGATGTTTTTGAGGAAATGCTGGACTTCCCAAATCTCGTTTTGAGTTACCACAATTTCCAAGAAACGCCTGAAAACATGATGGAAATCTTGTCAGAGTTGACGAGCCTAAATCCAAAACTTGTCAAGGTTGCGGTGATGGCTCACACGGAACAGGATGTGCTAGACTTGATGAACTATACACGAGGCTTTAAAACTCTCAATCCTGAGCAGGAATATGTAACTATTTCTATGGGCAAGGTAGGCAAGGTATCTCGTATCACTGCGGATGTGACAGGTTCGAGCTGGTCCTTTGCTAGTCTAGATGAGGCAAGTGCCCCTGGTCAGATTTCTCTAGCTAACATGAAAAAAATCAGGGAGATTTTGGATGAAGCTTGATGGCTATACACGTTTGGCTGCAGTCGTTGCCAACCCTATTAAGCATTCTATCTCTCCCTTCATCCACAATAGGTCCTTTGAGGCGACAGCTACCAATGGTGCTTACGTAGCTTGGGAGATTGAAGCGGCTGACTTAGCAGAAACAGTGGCTAATATTCGTCGCTATCAGATGTTTGGTATCAACTTGTCCATGCCCTATAAGGAGCAAGTGATTCCATATTTGGATGAGCTGAGTGACGAAGCGCGCTTGATTGGTGCGGTCAATACGGTTGTCAATCATAATGGCAATTTAATTGGATATAATACAGATGGCAAGGGATTTTTTAAGAGCTTGCCTTCTTTTACAATTACAGGTAAGAAAATGACACTGCTGGGTGCAGGTGGTGCGGCCAAGTCTATCTTGGCGCAGGCTATTTTGGATGGCGTCAGTCAGATTTCAGTCTTTGTTCGTTCAGTTTCCATGGAAAAAACAAGACCTTATCTAGACAAGTTACAAGAGCAGACAGGTTTTAAAGTGGACTTGTATGCTTTAGAAGATGTTCCCGAACTGCAAGCAAGGATTGCTGGGTCGGATTTACTGGTCAATGCGACAAGTGTAGGAATGGATGGTCAATCATCTCCAGTTCCTGAAAACATTGTCCTATCAGAAACTCTTTTAGTAGCAGATATCATTTACAAGCCTTTTGAAACCCCATTTTTGAAATGGGCCAGAAGTCAGGGAAATCCAGCGATCAATGGTCTGGGAATGTTGCTCTATCAAGCTGCAGAAGCTTTTCAACTGTGGACAGGAAAGGAAATGCCGACAGAAGAGATTTGGCAGTCTTTAACAGAAAAATACCAATAAAGAAAGGGAGATTCTCCTATGAAAATCAGAATCGATATTCCTCATCATCCTTATGATATTCAGATTGAAAAAGGTTGTCTGGCTCAGGCTGGCCAATGGTTGCGAGAACTATGGCAACCACAAAAAGTGGTCATTGTAACAGACAACCATGTAGCTTCTCTTTATGCAGAGAAGGTCAAGCTCAGCCTAGAAGATGCTGGTTTTCAGGTAGCGGTTTTTGACTTTTTAGAAGGGGAAGAAAGAAAGAATTTAACTACTGTCCAGAAAGTCTATGAATTTTTAGTCAAGCAAGGTCTGACTCGTAGCGATGGAATCGTGGCTCTCGGAGGTGGTGTCGTTGGAGACCTGGCTGGTTTTGTAGCCTCTACCTATATGCGAGGTATTCACTTTGTTCAGATTCCGACCAGTTTAACTGCTCAGGTGGATTCGTCTATCGGCGGAAAGACGGGTGTTAATACTCCTTTTGCTAAAAATATGGTAGGAACCTTTGCCCAACCAGATGGGGTTCTGATTGACCCACTTGTTCTTGAAACCCTTGGGAAAAGAGAGTTGATTGAAGGGATGGGTGAAGTTATCAAATATGGCTTGATTGAGGATCCAGAACTGTGGAAAATTTTGACGGAGCTAGATGGTTCTGTAGAGAGCATTCTGGAACATGCAGAGACCTTGATTGAACATTCTTGTCAGGTCAAGCGCAAGATGGTAGTTGAGGATGAGCTGGACAATGGTGTACGCCTTTACCTCAATTTTGGCCACACTATTGGTCATGCTATTGAAGCGACTGCCGGTTATGGCAAGGTCATGCATGGAGAGGCTGTAGCCATGGGCATGGTTCAGATTTCCAAGGTAGCTGAGGAAAAAGGCCTTATGCCAGCTGGTATTACCCAATCTATCACAGAGATGTGCCAGAAGTTTGGTTTGCCTGTTGACTATGAAAACTGGGATGTAGATAAGCTTTATCAAGCTTTGACTCATGACAAGAAAGCGCGTGGCAATACCTTGAAATTGGTCTTGGTACCAGAGCTTGGTTCAGCGACTATTCACCCAGTTTCTCTGGAAGAGATGAAAGACTACTTGGTAAAATAAGGAGAGTGTATGAGATATTTAACAGCAGGAGAATCACACGGTCCTCGTCTGACGGCTATCATTGAGGGAATTCCAGCTGGACTTCCCTTGACAGCAGAGGACATCAATGAGGATTTGAAACGTCGTCAGGGTGGATATGGCCGCGGTGGTCGTATGAAGATTGAGAGTGACCAAGTTGTCTTTACTTCGGGTGTTCGCCATGGGAAGACTACTGGGGCTCCCATTACTATGGATGTCGTCAATAAGGACCATCAGAAATGGCTGGATATCATGTCTGCGGAGGACATTGAAGACCGCCTAAAAAGCAAACGGAAAATCACCCATCCACGTCCAGGTCATGCCGACTTGGTTGGGGGCATCAAGTACCGTTTTGATGATTTGCGTAATTCCTTGGAGCGCTCATCTGCTCGTGAAACAACTATGCGGGTGGCAGTTGGGGCAGTAGCCAAACGCCTCTTGACTGAGCTGAATATGGAGATTGCCAACCATGTTGTAGTATTCGGTGGCAAGGAAATCGATGTTCCTGAAAATCTAACAGTCGCTGAGATTAAGGAACGAGTTGCCCAGTCCGAAGTTTCTATTGTTAACCAAGAAAGGGAACAGGAAATCAAGGACTATATTGACCAAATCAAGCGTGATGGAGATACCATCGGTGGGGTTGTCGAGACAGTTGTCGGAGGTGTTCCAGTTGGTCTTGGTTCCTATGTCCAATGGGACAGAAAATTGGATGCCAGACTTGCCCAAGCAGTTGTCTCTATCAATGCCTTTAAAGGGGTTGAATTTGGTCTTGGCTTTGAAGCTGGTTACCGCAAAGGTAGCCAAGTTATGGATGAGATTCTCTGGTCTAAAGAAGACGGCTATATTCGCCGTACTAACAATCTTGGCGGCTTTGAAGGTGGTATGACCAACGGGCAACCGATCGTTGTTCGTGGAGTTATGAAACCTATTCCTACTCTTTATAAGCCTCTTATGAGTGTGGATATCGAAACCCACGAACCTTATAAGGCAACCGTGGAGAGAAGTGATCCGACCGCTCTTCCAGCAGCCGGTGTGGTCATGGAAGCCGTTGTGGCAACGGTTCTGGCACAAGAAATCCTTGAAAAATTCTCATCAGACAATCTAGAGGAATTAAAAGAAGCGGTAGCCAAACACCGAGACTATACAAAGAACTATTAAGGAGTTCCTATGGCAAAAACAGTCTATATCGCAGGTCTTGGTTTGATCGGTGCCTCGATGGCACTTGGTATCAAACGCGATCATCCAGATTATGAAATTTTAGGTTATAATCGCAGTCAAGCTTCGAGAGATATTGCCTTGAAAGAAGGCATGATTGACCGTGCAACGGATGATTTTGCTAGTTTTGCTCCTTTGGCAGATATCATTATTCTCAGTTTGCCAATCAAACAAACCATTGCTTTCATTAAGGAGTTGGCCGACTTGGACTTGAAAGAAGGCGTGATTATTTCAGATGCCGGTTCGACCAAGTCAGCTATTGTGGATGCGGCGGAGCAATATTTGGCTGGCAAGTCTGTTCGTTTTGTCGGGGCCCATCCCATGGCTGGTAGTCACAAGACAGGGGCTGCCTCTGCGGATGTCAATCTCTTTGAAAATGCCTATTATATCTTCACACCTTCAAGCCTGACAAGTCAGGACACGCTTGATGAAATGAAGGATCTGCTTTCAGGTCTTCATGCCCGTTTTATCGAGATTGATGCCAAGGAGCACGATCGAGTGACTTCTCAGATTAGCCATTTTCCTCATATTCTGGCTTCCAGTCTCATGGAGCAGACCGCGGTTTATGCTCAAGAACATGAGATGGCAAGGCGATTTGCGGCCGGTGGTTTTCGAGATATGACTCGAATTGCAGAAAGCGAGCCGGGTATGTGGACCTCCATTCTCTTGTCCAATCGTGAAACTATTCTGGATCGAATTGCGGATTTTAAGGAACGTTTAGAAGCGGTTGGACAAGCCATCAGCAAGGGAGATGAAGAGCAAATCTGGAATTTTTTCAACCAAGCGCGTGAGCAACGTCAGGCTATGGAAATCCATAAGCGTGGTGGTGTGGATAGCTCTTATGACCTCTATGTTGACGTTCCCGATGAAGAAAACGTCATCTTGAGGATTTTGGAATTGCTACGTGGAACTTCCTTGGTCAATATTCATATCAACGAGGAAAACCGTGAAGATATTCACGGGATTCTACAAATTTCATTTAAAAATGCTCAAGACTTGGAACGAGCTGAGCATCTCATAACAGAAAATACCGACTACACAGTCGTCATCAAATAAGGAGAAAATCATGTCAAATATTTACGATAGTGCAAACGAACTCAGTCGCGGCCTACGCGAATTACCAGAATACAAGGCTGTCAAAGCAGCTAAAGATGCGATTTCAGCAGATGCTGAGGCAAGCAAAATTTTTACAGAATATGTTGCCTTTCAAGAGGAAATTCAAAAACTAGCACAGACAGGTCAAATGCCAGACGCTTCCTTCCAAGCTAAAATGGAAGGCTTTGGCAAGCAGATTCAGGGGAATAGCCTCTTGTCAGAATTCTTTACCAAGCAACAACAATTGGCAATTTACCTTTCTGACATTGAAAAAATTGTTTTTGAACCAGTTTCAGAATTGCTAAAATAAGAAAATAACTATCATAAAGTCAGGAATTTTTAAGGAATTTCTGGCTTTTTATGATAAAATAGGTAAAAGTATTGCAAGTATGAGGTCCAGTATGAAACTAAAAACAAACATTCGCCACTTACATGGCAGTATCCGCGTCCCAGGTGACAAGTCTATTAGCCATCGTTCCATTATCTTTGGAAGTTTGGCTGAGGGCGAGACCAAGGTTTATGATATATTACGTGGCGAAGACGTCCTTTCGACCATGCAAGTCTTTCGTGACCTTGGTGTTGAGATTGAGGATAAAGATGAGGTTATTACCATTCAAGGTGTCGGTATGGACGGCCTAAAAGCTCCGCAAAATGCCCTTGATATGGGAAATTCTGGAACCTCGATTCGTCTGATTTCAGGTGTCCTTGCTGGTGCAGATTTTGAAGTAGAGATGTTTGGCGATGACAGTCTTTCCAAACGTCCTATGGACCGTGTGACCCTTCCACTGAAAAAAATGGGCGTTAGTATTTCAGGGCAAACTGAGCGAGACCTGCCTCCCCTTCATTTAAAAGGGACGAAAAACCTAAGACCTATTCATTATGAGTTGCCGATTGCTTCTGCCCAAGTCAAGTCAGCCTTGATGTTTGCGGCCTTGCAGGCTCAGGGGGAGTCCGTTATTATCGAAAAAGAGTACACCCGTAATCATACGGAAGATATGTTACAACAATTTGGTGGTCATTTAAGTGTGGATGGCAAGAAAATCACAGTCCAAGGACCTCAAAAACTGACTGGACAAAAGGTGGTCGTACCAGGAGATATTTCCAGTGCAGCCTTTTGGTTGGTTGCAGGTTTGATTGTTCCAAACTCTCGTGTGGTGCTTAAAAATGTGGGCATCAACGAAACGCGTACAGGTATTATCGATGTCATTCGTGCCATGGGTGGAAAATTAGAAGTTACTGAAATTGACCCAATCGCTAAATCTGCTACTTTGACTGTTGAGTCTTCTGACTTGAAAGGAACAGAGATTGGTGGAGCTTTGATTCCACGCTTGATTGATGAATTGCCAGTTATCGCTCTACTGGCGACCCAAGCTCAAGGCGTAACAGTTATTAAGGATGCTGAGGAACTTAAGGTCAAGGAAACAGACCGCATTCAGGTAGTGGCAGATGCCTTAAATAGTATGGGAGCAGATATCACACCTACAGCAGATGGAATGATTATCAAAGGAAAATCAGCCCTTCACGGTGCTAGAGTCAATACTTTTGGAGACCATCGTATCGGCATGATGACGGCTATCGCGGCCCTCTTGGTTGCAGATGGAGAGGTGGATCTTGACCGTGCTGAAGCTATCAATACCAGCTATCCTAGCTTCTTTGATGATTTGGAGAACTTGATTCATGGCTAAGGTATTACTAGGATTTATGGGAGCTGGCAAATCGACTATTGCAAGAGGCTTGGACCCTAATTACCTTGATATGGATGCCCTGATTGAGAAACGCTTAGGTATGTCCATTACGGAATTTTTCGCGGAAAAGGGCGAAGTGGCCTTTCGTCAGGTAGAGTCTGAAGTCCTGGCTGATTTACTACAAAGAGATCAAGTTGTGTCAACTGGCGGAGGAGTGGTCATTTCTCAGCGAAATCGTGACTTACTAAAGACAAATTCTGATAATATCTATCTGAAAGCTGATTTTGAAATCCTCTACCAACGCATATCAGCTGATAAGGACAATCAGCGCCCACTTTTTCTAAATAATAGCAAGGAAGAACTTGCAGCGATTTTCCAAGAAAGACAGGCTTGGTATGAGGAAGTAGCTAGTCGGGTTTTGGATGTGACCGAGTTAAGCCCAGAGGAAATTATAGAGGAACTGAGATGAAAATTGCTTATCTAGGTCCCAAGGGATCATTTTCACACCACGTTGTGCAGACAGCTTTTCCTCATGAGGAATTGCAGGCTTTTGCCAACATTACAGATGTCATCAAGGCCTATGAGCAAGGGTTGGTGGACTATTCTGTGGTGCCAGTTGAAAATTCTATTGAGGGTAGTGTTCATGAAACCTTGGACTACCTTTTTCATCAGGCTCGCATTCAAGCAGTTGCAGAAATCGTTCAGCCTATTCATCAGCAGTTGATGGTGGTTCCAGGCCATACTAAGATTGAAAAGATTTTTTCACATCCACAGGCCTTGGCTCAAGGAAAGAAATTCATCGATGAACAATATCCAGAGGCCCAAATCGAAGTAACAGCTAGTACAGCTTATGCGGCCCGCTTTATTTCCGAACATCCTGACCAGCCTTTTGCGGCCATTGCTCCTAGAAGTTCTGCCGAAGAATATGGCTTGGAACTGATTGCCGAAGATATTCAAGAAATGGAAGCCAATTTCACACGTTTCTGGGTTTTGGGAGCTGAAGGTGCAACCATTCCCTTGCAAGCACAAAGTGAAAAAATGAGTTTGGCCTTGACCTTACCTGACAACCTTCCAGGTGCCCTCTATAAGGCTCTTTCGATCTTTGCTTGGCGAGGAATTGATCTGACAAAAATTGAAAGTCGGCCACTCAAGACAGCACTGGGCGAATACTTTTTCATTATCGATGTGGACTATGCTGATAAGGACTTGGTCCACTTTGCCCAAAAAGAATTAGAAGCTATTGGAATCCAGTATAAAGTAATGGGTGCCTATCCCATTTATCCAATATCAGACAATGGAAAGGAGAGAAGATGAGTAAAGAAAATCCTTTAAACCATCACGAGCAGTTACGTTATGACTATCTTTTTAAGAACATTCATTACCTCAATGAGCGAGAGAAAAAAGAGTTTGCTTACCTGCAAGGTAAGTTAAATATGGCTAGCAGTAGTAAAGCATCTCCAGAAATTCATCATGAAAATTACGATTTGGAAGAATCTTTCATGGAACCAGTCAATCAGTCTCCTCTTCCATCCTATGGTAACCGTAGTCGTGCAAAAAAATACCAGAAAAGTCATTCTCTTCCAAAGGTTAAGCCCAAAAAACGTAAGATTCGTTGGGGGCGCATTTTTGCAGGATTGCTTGCCCTTCTAGCCTGTGTCGGTTTTGGCATGATTTTTATGTTCCTAAAAGGATATTCAAATGCGGATCCAAATAAACCTGCCAATGCTAAGGCAGCTCAAGTAGAAGTTTTTCATGGTCAAGATACCAAGGATGGGGTCAATATTTTGATTATGGGGACGGATGGACGGATCGGTCAAAATAGTGCTGAAACAAGAACGGACTCTATTATGGTCTTAAACGTTGGTGGCTCAGATAAGAAAATTAAGCTGGTCAGCTTCATGCGTGATAACTTAGTTTATATTGATGGATATAGTAAGATTATCAATGGAAAGAAACAAACAGATAACAAGTTAAATGTAGCCTATGAACTAGGGGAACAGGAAGGCCAAAAAGGAGCAGAAATGGTTCGCCAAGTATTGAAAGATAATTTTGACTTGGACATTAAGTACTATGCCTTGGTTGATTTTCAGGCCTTCGCAACCGCTATTGACACTCTCTTCCCTGATGGGGTGACGATTGATGCCAAATTCTCAACCTTAGAAGGTCAACCTTTAACCGAAGCTACGGTGGGAGATGACTTGCATGCTACAGAAACAGAGTCTCCAACTCAGACTATTAAAGTCGGAAAACAGCAGATGAATGGTTCAACCTTGCTAAACTATGCTCGCTTCCGTGATGATGACGAAGGTGATTATGGTCGCACCAAGAGACAACAGCAAGTATTGGCAGCTGTTCTGCAACAACTCAAGGATCCAACCAAACTCTTTACTGGATCAGAAGCACTTGGTAAGGTCTTTGGCATGACCTCTACGAATGTTCCTTATAGTTTCTTATTGACCAATGGCTTGTCCTTCCTAGACGGAGCGCAAAATGGCATTGAGAGATTAACAGTTCCAGAACTAGGTGATTGGGTAGATGATTACGATGTTTATGGAGGACAGGCACTCTTAGTAGACCAAAATAAATATCAAACTAAACTATCTCAGATGAGGATGAGATAAGATAAGACAGAAAAAATCAAGGTTCGAATCACCAGTAAAATAGTGGTTTGAACTTTGATTTTTCTTAGTGTCTGATGGATTTTTAAGGCTATTTTATGGTATAATAAAACGATATAACTCGTTATTGAACAGAAGAGGAGAGACATGAGTGATTTGAAAGCGATTCAGGCTCGTAGTCTGGAAATGGCTGAATATTTCGTCGCATTTTGTAAAGAACATGATTTGCTTTGTTATCTTTGTGGTGGAGGTGCTATTGGTGCCCTTCGAAACAAGGGTTTCATTCCTTGGGATGATGATCTAGATTTTTTTATGCCCCGTAAGGATTATGAAAAATTGGCAGAATTATGGCCTCGTTATGCAGATGAGCGTTATTTCTTGTCAAAGAGTAACAAGGATTTTGTCGACCGCAATCTTTTTATTACCATTCGTGACAAGGAAACCACCTGTATCAAACCTTATCAGCAGGATTTGGATTTGCCACATGGTCTGGCCTTGGATGTTTTGCCTTTGGATTATTATCCTAAAAATCCAGCTGAGCGGAAAAAACAGGTTCGTTGGGCCTTGATTTATTCTCTTTTTTGTGCGCAAACTATTCCAGAAAAACATGGCGCACTTATGAAGTGGGGAAGCCGTATTTTACTGGGGTTGACTCCAAAATCTCTCCGTTATCGCATTTGGAAAAAAGCTGAAAAAGAAATGACCAAGTACAGTCTAGCTGAGAGCGATGGAATCACGGAGTTATGCTCAGGGCCTGGTTACATGAGAAATAAGTATCCAATCGCATCTTTTGAAGATAATCTTTTATTGCCATTTGAAGAGACAGAGATGCCCATTCCAGTTGGCTACGATGCCTATCTCAGCACTGCTTTTGGTGATTATATGACACCTCCACCAGCAGATAAGCAGCTACCACATCATGATGCTGTTATTGCTGATATGGATAAGAGTTATAGAGAGTACAAGGGAGAATATGGTGGCTAAGAAAAAAATATTATTTTTTATGTGGTCTTTTTCTTTCGGGGGTGGCGCAGAGAAGATTCTGTCGACAATTGTTTCAAATCTAGATCCAGAAAAGTATGATATTGATATTCTTGAAATGGAACATTTTGATAAGGGATACGAATCTGTTCCCAAGCATGTGCGCATTTTAAAATCCCTTCAGGATTATCGCCAAGCCAGATGGATTCGAACTCTTTTGTGGAGAATGAGAATTTATTTTCCAAGGTTGACACGTCGCTTACTGGTGAAAGATGACTATGATGTTGAAGTTTCTTTTACTATTATGAATCCTCCACTTTTGTTCTCTAAAAGAAAAGAAGTCAGGAAAATTTCTTGGATTCATGGAAGTATCGAAGAATTTCTTAAGGATAGCTCCAAGAGAGAATCACATAGACGCCAGTTGGATGCTGCGGATACCATTGTAGGAATTTCAAAAAAGACAAGCAATTCTATCAAGGAAGTCTATCCAGACTATGCTTCGAAATTACAGACGGTCTACAATGGATATGATTTTCAGAGTATTCTAGAAAAATCTCAAGAGAAGATAAATATCGAGATAGCGCCTCAAAGTATCTGTACTATCGGACGGATTGAGGAAAATAAGGGTTCTGACCGTGTGGTGGAAGTGATGAGGTTATTACACCAAGAGGGAAAAAACTATCATCTCTACTTCATAGGGGCTGGTGACATGGAGGAGGAACTAAAAAATCGCGTCAAAGAGTATGAGCTTGAAGACTATGTACATTTCCTTGGTTATCAAAAAAATCCTTACCAGTATTTATCTAAGATGAAGGTTCTCTTGTCTATGTCTAAACAAGAAGGCTTTCCTGGAGTGTATGTAGAGGCCTTGAGTCTAGGACTTCCTTTTGTTTCTACGGATGTCGGAGGGGCTGAGGAGTTATCTCAAGAAGGACAATTTGGACAAATCATTGAGAGCAATCAAGAGGCGGCTCAGGCAATTATTGACTACATGACTTCTGCCTCAAACTTCGATGTCAATGAGGCTAGCCAATTCATTCAGCAATTTACAATTGCCAAACAAATCGAACAAGTAGAAAAACTATTAGAGGAGTAGCATGGAAACTGCATTAATTAGTGTCATTGTGCCAGTCTATAATGTGGCGCAGTACCTAGAAAAATCGATAGCTTCCATTCAGAAGCAGACCTATCAAAATCTGGAAATTATTCTTGTTGATGATGGTGCAACAGATGAAAGTGGTCGCTTGTGTGATGCAATCGCTGAACAAGATGATAGGGTGTCAGTGCTTCATAAAAAGAACGAAGGCTTGTCACAAGCGCGAAATGATGGGATGAAGCAGGCTCACGGAGATTATCTGATTTTTATTGACTCAGATGATTATATCCATCCAGAAATGATTCAGAGCTTATATGAGCAATTAATTCAAGAAGATGCGGATGTTTCGAGCTGTGGTGTCATGAATGTCTATGCTAATGATGAGAGCCCGCAGTCAGCTAATCAGGATGACTATTTTGTCTGTGATTCCCAAACATTTCTAAGGGAATACCTCATAGGTGAAAAAATTCCTGGAACAATTTGCAATAAGCTAATCAAGAAAGAGATTGCAACTGCCCTATCCTTTCCTAAGGGATTGATTTACGAAGATGCATATTACCATTTTGATTTAATCAAGTTGGCTAAGAAGTATGTGGTTAATACTAAACCCTATTATTACTATTTCCATAGAGGGGATAGTATTACAACTAAGCCTTATGCAGAGAAGGATTTAGCCTATATTGATATCTATCAAAAGTTTTATAATGAAGTTATGAAAAACTATCCTGACTTGAAAGAGGTTGCTTTCTTTAGACTGGCTTATGCCCACTTCTTTATTCTGGATAAGATGTTGCTAGATGATCAGTATAAACAGTTTGAAGCCTTTTCCCAAATTCATTGTTTCTTAAAAGGCCATGCCTTTGCTATTTTTAGGAATCCAATTTTCCGTAAGGGGAGAAGAATTAGTGCTTTGGCTCTATTCATAAATATTTCCTTATACCGATTCTTATTACTGAAAAATATTGAAAAATCTAAAAAATTACATTAGAACGGGGGTGAGCAAGTGATTGATGGAAAACGATTATTATTTAGTTTGACCATAGTCAGCTATGCCTTGACGCTAGTAAGTGGAATTGTGTATCTGTTTAATAATAACAATGTTAGCTTGCTTTCTACTTTATTGTTCCTACTGGTTAGTAGCTCAATTGCTTGTTGGAATGATATCAAGTATTACTTAATCCATTTTATTTTCTTTTTAACTATTTTTGTATTTCTAGTATCAAGGCCGACCATTGATTACTTTAGGGATGGTGCTTTAGATACCTATCATCCCATAGCATATCGTTTTGCCTTTATAGTCGTCATGGTTTCGATATTGGGATTGACCACAGGGGGGCTCCTAGCTCGCTATTTTATAGCTAGAAAGAAAATACAAGTACCGACGATAGGAAGTTCTCTAAAAGAGGTTTACATCAAGCGGTTGCGCTTTGTATCGCTAGGAGTTTTTCTTCTAACCTATCCATTCTATCTACTTCGGTTATTTGAACGGCTCTTGTATCGCTCGCAGACGTCCTACTATGCCTACTATGCAAATTTCGAAAGTAAACTGCCTTATTTTACCTATATCTTATCAACATTTACAGTCTATGCAATGTGTATGTATTTGGCAACTAAGCCAAAGAAATTGCAGGCAACAGCAGTGCTTGTCTCCTTTATTGCAGCTAATACCATTCATTTGGCAATCGGGACACGCAATCCCTTTATTTTAAGTATTCTATTTGCTTTTGTTTATTACTTTATGCGGGAGCAAACAGAAAAGGGAAAATGGATTGGATTTAAAGAAAAGTTAGCGATTTTTGTAGGTTCTCCTATTCTCATGTTAGCGATGGGAATACTCAATTATGTACGGGATAATGTCCAGGTTTCCCATACAGGTTTCTGGGATATCCTGCTTGACTTTATCTATAAACAAGGAACCAGTTTTGGTGTTTTGGCTCGAGGCTTTCTATTTAACAGTAGCCTCCCTTACCGAGATTTACGCAATTTTACTTTTGGTCCTGTTATTGATTATTTTGCAAGGGGAAGTTTAGGGGCCATTTTCGGAGGAAAAGCCTTTGAACATACAACCAATAGTGTGGAACTAGCTATTGATAGTAATAGTTATGCCCATAATCTATCCTATCTTGTCTTGAACAAGGAATACTTGAAAGGACATGGTATTGGAAGTAGCTATATTATGGAGTTGTATACCGACTATGGTATGATAGGAGTCTTTCTACTTAGTCTCTTGCTAGGCATGTTATTCATAGCCATGCTGCAAGTAGCCTATCGTTCAAGAACAATCCTATTTGCCTTGTCCCTACTCATCTTGAATAATCTATTCTTTATGCCAAGAAGTAGCTTTTCAGAAAGTTTCTTCAATTTATTTACAATGCAATTCTGGGGAATTGTTCTTGTGATTATATTCGTAGCGAAAATGCTTACAAAAGAAAACCAGTATCTACTACACAAAGGAGAAAAAAATCATGTTTGAACATTATTCAGTAGCTGATTTGTTTGCAAATCTATACAAAAAACGAAAAGCAAATATTCTAGCTCTCATCGCTTTATTTGCTATCATTGCTGTACCATTTACAATTAAAGCAGTTAAGAATAAAAACACTGTCAAAGACACAACAAGTTATTCAACTTATATCAGCTATAAAATTACACCTCCGGAAGATTCAGCCAAAACGATTTTGAATCATCAAATTGGTGGGTATAGTGATTTTTATGGGAAATTAATTGAAGGGAATTTAAATGGAGCTTATCTTTTCAATGATGTAGAACCGAGTGAGTTGAAAAAAATTGCCAGTGAATTGGATACGACAGAGTCAACCTTGAAAAATTCTACAAGCGACTATTGGTGGAAAAAATTGACCGTCTATTCTATGATTGACGATGCAGGGGTTAGTGTGAAAATTTTGACACCAAGTAAAGACGCCAATGACTTGTTAGAGAAAAAGATTGATGCACTGGTTGATAAATTTAAAAATACTTATGTAAACGTGAAAATTGAAAAATTGGAAACCATCAACTCTAAAGAATTGAACGCAAACGGTGAGACAGCGCTTGGATTAAATGTCAAGAATCTGATTCTTCGTTTAGCTGTTATTGGAGTAGCTTGTGTGATTTTGGTTGTGATGGGAAATGTATTGATTTATCTATTTAATCCAACAATCAATAGAGCAGGTGATTTTTCTCAGTATCAAATTGATTTTGTAACAGAGATTACAACAATTGCTAATCTAGCAGATATTCTATCATACAAAAATTCTGGACAAGAATTGACTATTGTTAGCACAAATAAAGCTATTCTAGATAAATTAAAACAAAATCAAGAGACTTTGAAAGGAATGCATTTTGTAGATTTACAAGATGTACCATCTCTTTTAGAAAGAGATGCAGTCCTTCTTGTTGAAGAATATGGAGTGACTCGTTATAAGAAATTTGAACAAAGTCTTCAAATTCTTCGAAACTTAAATCGCTCTATCCTCGGTGTAGCAACCTTTAAATTATAAGCATCCTGATACATCGTGTCTCTAAAGTTGGCGAAGAGTCGATTTTGAGGCTCCATAATATTTGTAGTGGGTACCTTCCCTATAGATATTATGGAGTCTATTTTGTTGTCTTGTTAGAAGATGGTAGTCACTGAGAGTCCTCTAGTAAAGAATATCAACAAATCCGTTAGATTCTCAATTCAAAGATTACTTAAAAGTTAATTGAAAAGACTTCTATGAAAGATATAAATCATAAACTTTCAATCTTATTATAATTATCGAACTGTAACTAAATAATTAAGACTTAATAATTTTTGTATTTTCAATCCCAATTGGAGTTCTTTGCTTTTTTAACGATATATTTGTCCTTAGTTAAAGTTCGATAAATTTTATTTGAAATCCTCAAAAAGTTAGTTTTTAATCTTAAACTTTTGAGGATTTGATTTCCTAAAAATTTTTTAAAATAATTAAAGACTAGTTGTTGAAAACAAAAGAGTTATTTTAACTAACTTTATGATATAATGAAAAACGAGGTAAATTGAATGAAAAGTATAAAATTAAATGCTCTATCCTACATGGGAATTCGTGTCTTGAATATTATTTTTCCCATCTTAACTGGTACCTACGTCGCGCGTGTCTTGGACCGAACTGACTATGGTTACTTCAACTCAGTCGACACAATTTTGTCATTTTTCTTACCCTTTGCAACTTATGGGGTCTATAACTACGGTTTACGGGCCATTAGTAATGTCAAGGATAACAAAAAAGATCTGAATAGAACCTTCTCTAGTCTTTTTTATTTGTGCATAGCTTGTACGATTTTGACCACCGCTGTCTATATCCTAGTCTATCCTCTCTTCTTTACAGATAATCCAATCGTCAAAAAGGTTTACCTTATTATGGGGATTCAACTCATTGCCCAGATTTTTTCAATCGAGTGGGTCAATGAAGCTCTGGAAAATTACAGTTTTCTCTTTTACAAGACTGCCTTCATCCGTATCCTGATGCTGGTCTCTATTTTCCTGTTTGTCAAAAATGACCACGATATTGTTGTCTACACACTCGTGATGAGTTTATCGACGCTGATTAACTATCTGATTAGTTATTTTTGGATTAAAAGAGACATTAAACTTGTTAAGATTCACATAAGTGATTTTAAACCGCTCTTTCTCCCTCTAACAGCCATGTTGGTCTTTGCCAATGCAAATATGCTCTTCACCTTTTTAGATCGTCTCTTCCTCGTTAAAACAGGGATTGATGTCAATGTTAGTTACTATACCATTGCTCAACGAATTGTTACCGTTATAGCTGGTGTTGTAACAGGAGCTATCGGAGTGAGTGTGCCTCGTCTCAGTTACTATCTAGGAAAAGGCGATAAGGAAGCCTATGTCGCACTTGTAAACAGAGGAAGTCGAATCTTTAACTTCTTTATCATTCCACTGAGTTTTGGACTCATGGTTTTAGGACCAAATGCCATCCTACTTTACGGTAGTGAAAAATATATCGGAGGTGGTATCTTAACCTCTCTCTTCGCTTTTCGTACGATTATCCTGGCCTTAGATACCATTCTTGGTTCCCAAATTCTCTTTACAAATGGCTATGAAAAACGTATCACAGTCTATACAGTCTTTGCAGGATTACTCAATTTGGGCTTAAATAGTCTCCTCTTTTTCAACCATATCGTGGCTCCTGAATACTACTTACTGACAACTATGCTATCAGAGGCCTCTCTACTTGTTTTCTATTTCATTTTCATCCATAGAAAACAACTTATTCACTTGGGACATATCTTTAGCTATACTGTTCGATACTCGATCTTTTCACTTTCCTTTGTAGGAATTTATTTCCTGATTAATTTCTTGTTTCCTGTGGATATGGTCATTAATTTGCCATTTTTGATTAATACTGGTTTGATTGTCTTGCTATCAGCCATCTCTTATATTGGTCTACTTGTCTTCACAAAAGATAGCATTTTCTATGAATTTTTAAACCATGCCCTAGCCTTAAAAAATAAATTCAAAAGATCATAGGAGTTTAGAATGAAACAACTAACCATTGAAGATGCCAAACAAATTGAATTAGAAATTTTGGATTATATTGATACTCTCTGTAAAAAGCACAATATCAACTATATTATTAACTACGGGACTCTGATTGGGGCAGTTCGTCATCAAGGCTTTATTCCTTGGGACGACGATATTGATCTGTCCATGCCTCGAGAAGACTACCAACGATTTATAAACATTTTTCAAAAGGAAAAAAGCAAATATAATCTCCTTTCCTTAGAAACTGATAAGAACTACTTTAACAACTTTATCAAAATAATAGACAGTACGACTAAAATTATTGATACTCGGAATACAAAAACCTATGAGTCAGGTGTTTTTATCGACATTTTCCCTATGGATCGCTTTGATGACCCTAAGGTCATTGATATTTGTTATAAGCTGGAAAGCTTCAAACTTCTATCTTTCAGTAAACACAAAAATATTGTCTATAAGGATAGCCTTTTAAAAGATTGTATACGAACAGCCTTCTGGTTTCTCCTTAGACCGGTTTCTCCTCGTTATTTCGCAAATAAAATCGAGAAAGAAATTCAAAAATATAGTCGTAAGAATGGGCAGTACATGGCTTTTATCCCTTCTAAATTTAAGGAAAAGGAAGTCTTCCCAAGTGGTACCTTCGATAGAACAATCGATTTACCCTTTGAAAATTTAAGCCTTCCAGCACCTGAAAAATTTGATACTATTTTGACACAATTTTATGGAGATTATATGACCCTACCACCAGAAGAAAAACGCTTCTACAGTCATGAATTTCACGCTTATAAATTGGAGGATTAGGATGCAGTATTTAGAAAAAGAAGAAATTAAAGAAATTCAACTAGCCCTGCTAGACTATATTGATGAAACTTGTAAGAAACATGATATTCCTTATTTTCTAAGTTATGGAACCATGCTTGGAGCTATCCGCCACAAAGGTATGATTCCATGGGATGATGATATTGATATTTCTCTCTATCGTGAAGATTATGAGCGTTTACTGAAGATTATTGAGGAAGAAGATCATCCTCGCTATAAGGTTCTTTCTTATGACACCTCTTCTTGGTACTTCCATAATTTTGCATCGATTTTAGATACTTCTACCGTTATCGAAGACCATGTTAAGTACAAGCGTCATGACACCAGTCTCTTTATCGATGTCTTTCCAATTGATCGCTTTACAGACTTGAGCATTGTCGATAAGAGTTATAAGTATGTAGCCCTTCGTCAACTAGCCTATATCAAAAAATCACGCGCAGTTCACGGTGATAGCAAATTAAAAGATTTTCTAAGATTATGTAGCTGGTACGCCCTACGATTTGTCAATCCGAGATACTTCTATAAGAAAATAGATAAGTTAGTTAAGAATAGTGTTGTAGAACAGCCGAAATATGAGGGAATGGTTGGAGTTGATAAAGAGGGAATGAAGGGTGTTTTCCAAATAAATACTTTCAAAGAGTTAATCTTAACAGAGTTTGAGGGAAGAATGTTACCAATTCCTAAAAATTATGATGTCTTTTTAACCCAGATGTATGGGGATTATATGACACCACCATCAAAGGAAATGCAAGAATGGTATAGTCATAGTATTAAAGCTTATCGCAAGATAGAGAAGTAGCACAGGCTTATAAGAGAGCGAATCTTTTGGTTGTTTATTTTGGAAAATCAGGACAGTGCAATTCATATACAAAGCTTGATATGAAAATGGGTTAAAATTATGTTTTATAGAAATGATAAAGGAAAGTGTGACATACAATGAAGAATCTAAAGAAAAGAAAATTAATATTATTTATCTTTCTCATATGCACTTTAATTATAGCTACCAAATTATCTTCAGTCGATGCGGATACCATTTCCGCAGGGGATGGTAATCGAATCCATTTTATTAATTTAAAATCTAAGTCAGGGAGTGATGCTATTCTATTAGAAAGCAGAGGACACTTTGCTTTAATTGATATGGGTGAGGATTATGATTTCCCAGATGGAAGTAACCCACGTTATCCAGATAGGTGGGGAATAACCATGGACAATGACCAAGTTTTAGAGGATCGATTGTTCCGTCATTTGAAACAAGTTGGTGTTGAAAAGCTAGATTTTATCTTGGGTACTCATGTCCACAGTGATCATATTGGTTCTGCTGATGAGGTACTAAAACATTATCCTGTTGATAGATTTTATCTAAAAAGATACGCTGATGAACGTATTACAACAAAATGGAGGTTGTGGGACAATCTTTATAATTACGATAATGCTGTAAAGACTGCTACTGAACGTGGTGTAAAATTAATACAAGATATCTCAGATAAAGATAGTCATTTTACTTTAGGTGACATGGATATTCAGCTGTATAACTATAAAAATGAGTATGATAGCAACGGAAATCTAAAAAGGGTATTTGATGACAATTCTAACTCAATTGTAGCAGTTGTGAAAGTAGCAGGTAAGAGAATCTATCTTGGTGGAGACTTGGATAATGCTGAGGGAGCAGAAGATAAGTTAGGTCCTGTAATTGGTAAAGTAGACATGATGAAATGGAATCATCACTATGATGCTAACATTTCTAATACAGTTAACTTTATTAATAATTTATTACCAAGTATTGTTGTTCAGACAAGTGGATCAGATATTAATCGTGAATCTACTAGGACTCTACTACGAGAAAAGAATATAAAAATAGTAAAAGCTTTTAGTCATACAAAAGATGCGACTGTTTTTGATATAGATGAAGAAGGGTTTACTGATGTTTCGAAAGTTTTCCCCGATATACCGACGGTTAGAGAAAAATGGTATAAAGAAGAAGGTTACTGGAAATATCGCTTGTTCGATGGAGAAATGACGATTGGTTGGCGAAAAATAGACGGTGTTTATTATTTCTTTAATGGACAAGGACAAATGCAAGCTGGAAAATGGTTGCATTTGAAAGATTCTAGAGAAAAGCTTGATGGAAATTGGTATTACCTAAACAACAATGGAGGCATGCAAGAAGCCGGTTGGTTTAAGAAAGACGGTTTTTGGTACTATATTACCTCTACAGGGGCTCGGAAATATAATGAATTAGTGGAAATTTCTGGACAAAAATATTTATTTGATAAAGAAGGAAAAATGTTAACAGGATTGCACGAGTTTAACGGCAAAAAAATGTTCTTTGCTAGTAATGGTGCCCTTCAATCTAATGGTAAACCTTCTAGTTGGAAAAAAGTGTTAGGAAAATGGTATTATTACGATGAGAATGGAGTCCCTTCACTTAGTAAAAAAATTATAAATGGAACAACTTATTTCTTTAATCAAGAAGGTGTGATGCAGACTGGCTGGGTTTCTGTTAATGGAAAATGGAACTATTATACAGAATCTGGAGCAATGAAAACTGGCTGGATTAAAGATAAAGATATATGGTATTATTTAGACAAAGATGGTATCATGTTAACCGGAAATCAAGAAATTAGTGGAATTCGTTACTATCTAAACACAAGTGGAGCGATGCAAACTGGTTGGAAATTAATGGATAAGAACTGGTATTACTATTCAAGTTCTGGTGCGATGAAGATTGGCTGGGTTAAGGATAATGAAAAATGGTACTATTTGGACAAAGAAGGTATCATGCAGACTGGTGCCCATACGATTAGTGGATTGCGTTATTTTTTGAGTACAAGTGGAGCCATGCAGACTGGTTGGCAGAAACTTGAGGAGAACTGGTATTTTTATTCTGATTCAGGAATTGGTCAAACAGGTTGGCTAAAAGATCATGATAAGTGGTATTATCTTGAAGCTAAGGAAGGCACTATGTTGGTTGGCCTCAATCAAGTAGATGGCAAGCAATATTACTTTAGTGCGTCTGGAGCCATGCAGACTGGCTGGAAATGGTTTGATAATCATTACCGTTACTTTGAATCAAATGGAGCCATGAAAAC
>NZ_JAHUZC010000017.1:0-17638 GCF_019218685.1 Streptococcus vulneris
CTCGGGAAGTAGCTCAGCTTGGTAGAGTACTTGGTTTGGGACCAAGGTGTCGCAGGTTCGAATCCTGTCTTCCCGATTCATTACAGAGATACGTAAACGTATCTTTTTTTGTTTGACTAGATATTATATACATTAAGAGAGAATCAGTTTGCTTCTCTCTTTTTTAATTGGCTCTTTGTCAACTGTAGTGGGTTGATGAAAAGCTAAGATCTAGAAAGGACAAATTTCGTCCTTTCTTTTTTGATATTCAGAGCGATAAAAATCCGTTTTTTGAAGTTTCCAAAGTTCCGAAAACCAAAGGCATTGTGCTTGATAAGTTTGATGAGATTATTCGTTGGTTCCAATTTTGCATTGGAAAAGGGGAGTTGAAGGGCGTTGACAATTTTCTTTTTGTCCTTGAGAAAGGTTTTAAAGACAGTCTGAAAAAGAGGATGGACCTGCTTTAGATTGTCTTCAATGAGTCCGAAGAATTCTTCCGGCTCCTTATTTTGAAAGTGAAAAAGCAAGAGTCATAGAGATGATAGTGGTGTTTCAAGTCTTCTGAATAGCTCAAAAGCTTGTCTAGAATTTCTTTATTAGTCAAGTGCATACGAAAAGTAGGGAGATTAAAACGTTTATCACTCAATTTACGACTATCCTGCTGGATGAGCTTCTAGTATCGCTTGATAGCCTTGTATTCATGAGATTTTCGTTCAAATTGATTCATGATTTGAACACGTACACGACTCATAGCACGGCTTAGATGTTGAACAATGTGAAAGCAATCAAGTACAATTTTTGCATTCGGAAAAAGCTGTTTAACCAAGTCATAATAAGGACTAAACAGATCCATAGTAATAATTTTTACCTGACAGCGAACAGCTCTATGGTAGCGAAGAAAGTTATTTCGGATGACAGTTTGTGTTCTACCCTCAAGAACAGCTATGATACTGAGATAAAAAATCTTGCGCAATGAAACTCATCTTCATCTACCGATTGAAACAGTCACTCACCTGACTGTTTTAACATCCAAGGGCATAATTTCAGGCAAATGGCTAAAGTTACACTCAAAGTGAAAGTCATTGAGCTTGCGAATGACAGTTGAAGTTGAAATGGCTAGCTGATGTGAAATATCGGTCATAGAAGTCTTTTCAATCAGCTTTTGAGTAATCTTTTGGTTGATGATACGAGGGATTTGGTGATTCCTCTTGACGATAGAAGTCTCAGCCACCATCGTTTTTGAACAGTGATAGCACTTGAATTGACGCTTGCTAAGCAGAATTCCAGTAGGCATACCAGTCGTTTCAAGGTAAAGAATCTTAGACAGTTTTTGAAAGTCATATTTCTTCATTTGACTTCCCACAATGAGGACAAGATGGGGCATCGTATTCCAGTTTAGATATGATTTACTTGTGGGTATTCCTATTGATAACAGCTAAATTCCCAAACTAAGTTCCACCTCTAGTAAAAGTGGAAGTTACTATGAAAAGTTACCCTTATTGATAGCATCCATAATTTGGATATTAGGATCTTTAATTTCGAGTAGTTTTGTGATAAAGTGTAGTTGTTCCATATGATTCTTTCTAATGAGTTGTTTGGTAACTTTTCATTATAGATCTTATGGGACTTTTCTATTGCCACTTTTTTCTTTTTTCCTTTCGTGTTACAATAAAGGTATGAATCAGTATCAGAAAAAGATTGTTAAAGGAACCATTTATTCGCTCCTATCTGGCTTAATCTGGGGAATTTGTGGGATTCTAGGAGAGTATTTCTTTACTCATTATCAAGTATCCTCTGGCTGGATTACCTCTATGCGTTTGACACTGGCAGGGAGTCTTGTGCTCATTTGGTCTGCAGTGCAATTAAAATCGCAAGTGCTAGATATTTGGCGAGATAAGAAAAATTACCTACCCTTTTTAGCCTATGCTATTTTGGGGATTTTTTCAGTTCAGTATTTTTTCTATCTCTGTGTAGAATACTCAAATGCAGCGACAGCAACTATTTTACAGTTTATCAGTCCTGTCTTTATCCTCTTTTACAATCGTTTGGTTTATCAAAAACGAGCGTCAAAAAGCGCTATTTTCTATGTTTTGGTTGCCATGTTGGGTGTTTGCTTGATGGCGACAAAAGGGGATCTCTCTCAGTTATCCATGACGCCACTGGCCCTTATTACAGGTTTGCTGAGTGCCATGGGGGTCATGTTTAATGTTATCCTACCTCAGCCTTTCGCTAAGAGATATGGTTTTGTACCCACGGTTGGGTGGGGGATGATTTTGGCCGGTTTATTTAGCAATGTCCTCTCGCCGGTTTATCAGCTTTCCTTTGTTCCTGATATTTGGAGTATTTTGATTTGTCTCATTATCGCTTTTTTTGGGACAGCTTTTGCCTTTTTTATTTCCATGAAGGCTGTTTCCTTGGTTTCTCCTCTGGTTGTTTCCGTTATCAGTGCCAGTGAACCTCTCTCTTCTGCTCTCTTGAGTGTTTTGTTTTTAGGCTTGGTAGTGGATTGGTCCCTCCTTCTAGCTATGGCCTTGATTATTTTGCCTATGATTTTCCTATCGATAGAAGAAGCGAAAGAAAGTAAATAAAAAGTCCGTTCTTAATTCTAAAAGTGTGCTATACTAGAATAGTCAATAAAACACGGGGAGATAGTTGTGAAGAGTGTTTTTAGGTTGTATCGGTAGGGGCTTGCTTTTACCGACAGCACGTTTTATCTCACATCCCTAAAAATCATACCTAAAAACAAACAAAAAGGCTTCAAATTTGAGGTCTTTTTTGGTAGAATAGGTATCATTAAAATGAACTAGGAGGCGCCTATGACTGCCACAAAAATGAACGCACAAGAAATTATCCAATTTATCGCCAATGCTGAAAAGAAAACTAGTGTTAAAGTAACCTTTGAAGGACAACTTGCAACTGCTGTACCAAGCTCTGTTGTCAAACTAGGGAATGTCCTATTTGGAGACTGGAAGGACGTTGCTCCTCTTCTCGAAGGTTTGGTAGAAAATCAAGACTATGTTGTTGAGCAAGATGCTCGTAATTCTGCAGTTCCTTTGCTAGACAAACGTGCTCTTAATGCTCGTATTGAGCCGGGTGCTATTATCCGTGACCAGGTTGAAATTGGTGACAATGCTGTTATCATGATGGGAGCGGTTATCAATATCGGTGCTGAAATTGGTGCAGGAACTATGATTGACATGGGTGCTATCCTTGGTGGCCGTGCTATCGTTGGGAAAAACAGTCACGTTGGTGCAGGTGCCGTTCTTGCAGGTGTGATTGAGCCAGCTAGCGCTGAACCAGTCCGTGTTGGAGACAATGTTCTCATCGGTGCCAACGCAGTGGTTATCGAAGGGGTCCAAATCGGTAGTGGTTCAGTTGTCGCAGCAGGAGCTATTGTTACCCAAGATGTCCCAGAAAACGTGGTGGTAGCAGGTGTTCCAGCTCGTATAATCAAAGAGATTGATGCCCAAACCCAACAAAAAACAGCGCTAGAGGATGCGCTTCGTACCTTATAATTGTAAAAGTAATAAAGAGGCGGAACCCTTCTTCCAGCCTCTTTCTGCTATATAGGAGGAAAGATAGATGTTAGATTTGATTCAGACTAGACGAGATTTGCACCAGATTCCAGAGATTGGATTGGAGGAGTTCAAGACTCAGGCTTATCTGCTGGATGTGATTGAGAAATTGACTGCGGGCAAGAATTTTGTTCAAGTTCGTACTTGGCGGACAGGTATTTTGGTTTACTTGCAGGGAAGTCAGGCGAAGCGTACTATTGGTTGGCGAACAGACATTGATGGCCTGCCTATCGTTGAACAAACAGACCTTCCTTTCGCTTCTCAACATCAAGGTCGTATGCACGCTTGTGGCCATGATTTCCACATGACTATTGCCTTGGGCTGTCTAGAGCGCGCCCTGGAGGAGCAACCAAAGAACAATCTGCTTTTCCTATTTCAACCTGCTGAAGAGAATGAAGCAGGTGGGATGCTCATGTATGAGGATGGTGCTTTTGGAGACTGGTTACCAGACCAATTTTATGGACTCCATGTCCGTCCAGATTTGAAGGTTGGACAGATTGCGACCAATACTCATACACTCTTTGCAGGGACTTGCGAGGTGAAGATTCGTTTCAAAGGAAAAGGTGGACACGCAGCCTTTCCACATGAAGCTAATGATGCTTTGGTGGCAGCTAGTTACTTTGTGACTCAGGTGCAGTCAGTTGTCAGCCGCAATGTTAACCCAATCGAGGGAGCAGTGGTTACCTTTGGCGTTTTTCAGGCTGGAACAACCAACAATGTCATCACAGACACAGCCTTTTTACATGGAACTATTCGGGCATTAACTCAGGACATGAGTCTATTGGTGCAAAAGCGGGTCAAAACAGTTGCAGAAGGAGTTGCAGCTGCCTTTGGTATGGAAGTCGAAGTGGAACTCAAACAAGGTGGCTACTTGCCTGTTGAGAACCATCCAGCCTTGGCGCGTGAACTGATGGATTTCTTTGAAGAAAAAGAAGGAATAGAGTTGATTGATATCGAACCTGCTATGACAGGTGAAGACTTTGGTTATCTCCTTTCAAAAGTTGATGGCGTTATGTTTTGGCTAGGTATCGATAGTCCCTACGCCCTTCATCACCCTCAGATGAGTCCTAAGGAAGAAGCCTTAGCTATTGGTGTGGATGCGGTCTCTAGTTTCCTGAAAAAGAAAGCAGCAGAGTAGAGGGGTTGTCTATGAAATCGGAATTACGTAAGCAAGTCTTGCAAGAAATGAAGGCTTTACCTCTAGAGCAAAAACAGTTTATAGACCAAGCTTTAACTGAGCGACTTTTACAACACCCCTTTTACCAAGAAGCCAAGGTCATTGCAACCTATCTCTCTTTTCCTCATGAATTTCAAACTCAGAGATTGATTGAGCAGGCCCTGAAGGACGGCAAGAAGGTTCTGATACCCAAAACGTATCCCAAAGGGCGCATGGATTTTGTAGTCTATGATCCGCAACAGTTGGTAAAAACTGCCTTTGGCTTACTGGAACCACAGGGAGATTTGGAAGTAGTGGATGCCTCTCAGATTGATTTGATTCATGTTCCTGGTCTGGCTTTTACGACGGAAGGATATCGGATTGGATACGGTGGAGGTTATTATGACCGCTATCTGGAACATTTTTCTGGTAATACTTTGAGTACGATCTATCCTTGTCAAATTCAGGACTTTATCCCTGAAAACCATGATATTCCTGTTCAGGAGGTATTAATTGATGAAGGAAATCTTTGATAGACGTTACCCTGTGACGAGTTTTTTCCTCTTAGTGACTACCTTGGTATTTTTACTAATGTTGGTCACTGCAGGCGGAAACTTTGACAGGGCAGATACATTATTTCGATTTGGAGCCATGTATGGGCCAGCTATTCGCCTCTTTCCTGAGCAGGCTTGGCGTCTCTTCTCTGCCATTTTTGTTCATATTGGGTTGGAGCATTTCATTGTCAATATGCTTTCGCTTTATTATCTTGGTAGGCAGGTAGAGGAAATTTTCGGTTCTAAGCAGTTTTTCTTTCTCTATCTCTTATCAGGAATGATGGGCAATCTTTTTGTTTTTGTATTTAGTCCCAAATCCTTAGCAGCAGGAGCCTCGACTTCTCTCTATGGGCTATTTGCTGCAATTATTGTTCTTCGTTATGCAACTCGCAACCCCTATATCCAACAGCTAGGGCAATCTTATCTGACACTTTTTGTGGTTAACATTATTGGAAGTGTTCTGATTCCAGGAATCAGTCTAGCAGGTCATATCGGAGGTGCAGTTGGTGGCGCATTTCTAGCAGTTATCTTTCCAGTTAGAGGAGAAAGACGGATGTATAGCGCTAGTCAGAGACTAGTAGCGTTAGTGTTGTTCGTAGGACTCGCAGTCTTGCTTTTCTACAAGGGAATGGGATTGTGACGACTAATATGTAAACTTGAATAAGAAAAAAAGCTACTTAAAAAATGAGTAGCTTTTAATGTGTTTTGGAACCATTTGAAACAAACAGCTCTAAAATAGTTATTAACGTCGTCTAAATTCAGTAATTCCTCCACCATAGTTTCCAAGGTGGTTCCCATTAGTGTCACGAACATCTCCATTGCTATGATTTGCCTGGAAATTGCTATGATTACCTCCTGCGTCAATGCTCCAATATTGTGTATAGCCGTCATTACTTCCTCCGCCGTTATTGCTGTTGCCGGACGAATATTGTTCGGTAGCTGGGACTTCATAATTACTTCCGCCACCATTTGATCCAGAATAAGAAGATGAGTTAGAACTTGAACTGCTTGATCCAACAGAAGATTCTTGTGATTTAGCTTCTGATTGTTTCTTCTCTTCTTCTTTAGCTTTTTCAGCTGCTTTTTGTTCTTCTTCTTTCTTCAAAGCTTCGATTTGCTTATTGAATTTATCTACAATATCAGTAAGATATTTTGTAGTTTCTTCAAGATTATCTTGTTTGAATGTTTCATCAACTTTCTTGATAAAATCAATTTGTTTATTGATTTCTTTTACATTATTTTCTATGGTTGTTTTATCTTTAAATTTGTCATCTGAATCTTTGATGTCATAAGCCAAACCTTTTTGCAAATGAAAATCTACAATGGCTTTAGATGATTCTTTGACTTTGTTATTAAGATAGTCTTTACCTGTATCGGTTTTAAGTGAAGTTTCAGATAATTCTTTCAACTTAGAAATAGATTCATCTGAAGATGAATCAAATGATTCAAATAGTTTATCAACTTGTTCTTTGTCTGATTTGCTATCTTTTTCTAATTGTACAATTTTTGCTTGTTGCTCTGCTTGATGTTGGTAATATGAATACCATCCAAACCCTAATACCAATACAACACCAACTGCAACTGATGAAATGATTACTTTTTTATTGTTTTTGATAAATTCTACAAATTTGTTTTCCATAATCTTTTACTTTGATAGTGTCCGCAATCACTTTAAAATTAAAATTACCCCTATCTTTCTCCCTTATTATATTCTTATTAATAGCTTCCACAAAATTAAACAACTTATGTTCGACTCGGTTGATTTAATTTAACCATGACTACTCCAACAGTTAAGTCAAATTTAAAATTATTTATTATTTTGGAACCATTCGAAAGAACACAGCTCTAAAACATTATTTTTCTTGATTATACCATATTTAGAGTTTTGGAACTATTCGAAACAACACAGCAAGTTAAAATAAGGCTTTGTCCGTACACAACTTGGAAAAGTGTGCACCGATTCGGTGCTTTTTATTTTATTATACCAACTCATTGTACTCCTATTTTTATAAAAAAACAAATAATATCGTAGCGCTTTCATAAGATTTGAGATCAATTCGTTGGAGCTTGTAAGTGGGTTAATTGAGAAATACGATTTCCTTTTGTCGGTTTATATGTTCGGGATGATAGCAATATAAAATAAAAAGAACTGGGATAATTAACTATCCTAGTTCTTATTTTTACATGGAATATTCTTCTATTCCCCCTCAGCCAATTCTTTTCCCAATTGGATGAGGTAATCTTTCAAGTCATCTTTGACTTGTGGGTGTTTGAGGGCATAGTCAATAGATGTTTTCATAAAGCCAAACTTATCCCCAACGTCGTAACGAGCTCCTGTAAATTCACGGGCGAAAACACGTTGTGTTTTATTAAGCGTATCAATAGCGTCGGTAAGCTGGATTTCATTTCCAGCGCCAGGAGCTTGATTTTCGAGGATCTCAAAAATTTCTGGTGTGAGCAGATAGCGCCCGATAATTGCTAAATCACTTGGAGCATCCTCTGGAGCTGGTTTTTCAACGAAAGTTTCGACACTGTAGAGACCATTAATCCCTTCACCCTGAGGAGCGATAACTCCATATGCTGAAACTTCTTCATGAGGGACAGGCATAACAGCAATTGTTGATGCGTGAGTCGACTCGTAATCATTCATCAATTGTTTTGTCAAAGGGACAGCGTTGTCATCTGTGATATCCATTAGGTCGTCACCAAGCATGACAACGAAGGGTTCATTCGCCACAAAAGCTTTTGCTTGTAAGACAGCATCGCCAAGACCACGAGGATGGCTTTGACGGATAAAGTGAAGGCGAATGCCAGTTGTTTCGTCTACCAATTTTAGCAAGTCATGTTTGCCTTTTTCTTTGAGGTTGTACTCAAGCTCAAAGTTTGAGTCAAAGTGGTCTTCAATAGAACGTTTTGATTTACCAGTGACAACCAGAATATCTTCAATACCTGATTTAAGAGCTTCTTCTACGATGAATTGGATAGTTGGTTTGTCCACAATTGGCAACATTTCTTTAGCAAGTGCTTTGGTTGCTGGTAAAAATCGAGTCCCGAGTCCAGCGGCAGGGATGACTGCCTTTCTAACTTTTGATGTCATAAGAATCCTTTCTCTAGAGGGTTAAGACCACTCATTTTCTGCTTTAAATTCATTGTTCATGATGTCATAAATGGCATCTTTAATATTGGTTCCGTGGTAAATAACTTGGTAAATGGCCTGTGTAATTGGCATATAGACTCCAAGTTCTTGCGCTAGTTCATAAGCTGCTCGAGTCGTTGAAATTCCTTCAATCACCATGCCCATATTGGCTTCGATATCAGCTAGAGATTCTCCACGACCAAGAGCATCTCCGGCTCTCCAGTTACGAGAGTGGATGGAGGTTCCCGTTACGATCAGGTCTCCTACACCAGATAAGCCACTATAGGTCAATGGATTGGCACCGAGTGCTACTCCTAAGCGGGTAATTTCTGCTAGGCCTCGAGCGATGATGGCTGCCTTGGCATTGTCACCAAATCCTAAACCATGTAAGGCTCCAGCACCGACAGCGATAATGTTTTTAAGAGCACCAGCGGTTTCAACTCCGATAACATCCGTATTAGTATAAAGTCGGAAGTAGTGATTACTAAAGAGCTCTTGAGCGTATTGAGCGGTTTGTAAATCTTTAGAAGCAGCAGTGATTAAAGTTAGGTCACGCACAATGGTTTCTTCTGCATGACTAGGTCCTGAAACAACGACAATATCACTGCGGAGATGTTCAGGAATTTCTTCTTCAAGGATAGTTGATAATCGTTTATGGCTATCAGGTTCTAATCCCTTTGATGCGTGCATGACGATAGCCTTATGGTCCAAGGTTTTTGCAACTTGTTGGGCAACAAGTCGTGTCACTTTTGTTGGGACAACAAACAAAATCGCATCTACATCTTTCAGTGCCTCTGCTAAGTCGGTGTAGGCAATGATATTTTCATCTAGAACGACATCTTTAAAGTAGTGTTTGTTAGTATGATAGGTATTAATTTCATTGATTTGCTCGGGAATGTTTCCCCAAATACGTACCTCGTGTCCATTGTCATTTAAGACTTGTGAAAGGGCAGTTCCCCAAGAACCAGGCCCCAAGACGGCGATGGTTTGTTTTTTCATATTCCCCTCCTTTATAACCTTCTTTTTACTATTTTACCATAAAAACCTTTATCATGCATTACTGTAGATGAAAGCGCACTAATTTGTATCAAGGAGACTTCTTTGACAAGTTTCAACTTTTTTGCTAGAATAACATCACACAAACAGAATGAGAAGGAGCTGACGCATTGTCGCTCCCTTTTGTCTATTTTTTAAGGAGAAAGTATGCTGATTCAGAAAATAAAAACCTACAAGTGGCAGGCCTTGGCTTCGCTCCTGATGACAGGCTTGATGGTTGCTAGTTCACTTTTGCAACCGCGTTATCTGCAGGAAGTGTTAGACGCCCTCCTTGCTGGGAAATATGAAGCCATTTATAGTATAGGGGCTTGGTTGATTGGTGTGGCCTTGGTCGGTCTAGTTGCTGGTGGTCTTAATGTTGTCCTAGCAGCCTATATTGCCCAAGGAGTTTCATCCGATCTTCGAGAGGATGCCTTCCGTAAAATCCAAACCTTTTCTTATGCCAATATTGAACAATTTAATGCGGGAAATCTAGTCGTTCGCATGACAAATGATATCAACCAGATTCAGAACGTCGTCATGATGACCTTCCAAATTCTTTTCAGACTTCCCCTCTTGTTCATCGGTTCGTTTATCTTGGCGGTTCAAACCCTACCTTCTCTGTGGTGGGTGATTGTTCTCATGGTGATCTTAATTTTTGGTTTGACTGCTGTCATGATGGGTATGATGGGGCCTCGTTTTGCCAAGTTTCAAACCCTTCTTGAACGCATCAATGCCATTGCCAAGGAAAATCTACGTGGGGTTCGTGTGATCAAGTCCTTTGTCCAAGAAAAAGAGCAGTTTGCTAAGTTTACGGAGGTTTCAGACGAGCTTCTCGGTCAAAATCTTTACATCGGTTATGCCTTTTCAGTAGTGGAACCTTTCATGATGTTGGTCGGCTACGGGGCGGTTTTCCTCTCTATTTGGCTAGTTGCGGGGATGGTTCAGTCGGATCCGTCAGTTGTTGGTTCCATTGCTTCCTTTGTCAATTACCTAAGCCAGATTATCTTTACCATTGTCATGGTTGGATTTTTGGGAAATTCTGTCAGTCGTGCTATGATTTCCATGCGTCGTATTCGAGAAATTCTTGATGCAGAGCCAGCCATGACCTTCAAGGATGTGCCAGATGAAGAGTTGGTCGGAAGTCTTAGCTTTGAAAATGTGACCTTTACCTATCCAATGGATAAGGAACCGATGTTGAAAGATGTGAGCTTTACTGTCGAACCTGGACAAATGGTTGGTGTCGTTGGAGCGACTGGTGCAGGAAAATCAACCTTGGCTCAATTGATTCCACGTCTCTTTGACCCACAGGAGGGTGCTATCAAAATTGGAGGCAAGGATATTCGAGAAGTGAGTGAAGGAACCCTGCGTAAAACAGTTTCTATCGTTCTCCAACGTGCCATTCTCTTTAGTGGAACGATTGCAGATAACTTGAGACAGGGTAAGGGAGATGCTACTTTATTTGAAATGGAGCGCGCAGCCAATATTGCTCAAGCCAGTGAATTCATTCATCGTATGGAGAAAACCTTTGAAAGTCCAGTTGAAGAAAGGGGAACCAACTTTTCAGGTGGGCAAAAACAAAGGATGTCGATTGCCCGTGGAATTGTCAGCAATCCACGTATTCTGATTTTTGACGATTCGACCTCAGCCTTGGATGCCAAGTCAGAGCGCCTGGTTCAGGAAGCCTTGAATAAGGACTTGAAGGGAACGACAACCATTATCATCGCTCAAAAGATTAGCTCGGTTGTTCATGCAGATAAAATCTTGGTTCTAGATCAAGGACGATTGATTGGTCAAGGTACGCATGCAGACTTGGTTGCCAACAATGCTGTTTACCGTGAAATCTACGAAACACAGAAAGGAAAGGAGGAGTAAAATGAAGACAGTTCAATTTTTTTGGAATTATTTTAAAGTCTATAAGCTATCATTTGTAGTTGTTATCCTGATGATTGTTCTGGCGACTCTTGCCCAAGCTCTCTTTCCGGTATTTTCTGGACAAGCGGTAACAGAGTTAGCTAATTTAGTTCAAGCTTATCAAAATGGCAATCCAGAACTTGTTTGGCAAAGCCTATCAGGAATCATGGTCAATCTTGGTCTGCTAGTTTTGGTTCTATTTATCTCCAGTGTGATATACATGTGTCTCATGACGCGCGTGATTGCAGAATCGACCAACGAGATGCGCAAAGGCCTCTTTGGCAAGCTTGCTCGGTTGACTGTTTCTTTCTTTGACCGCCGACAAGATGGCGATATCCTGTCTCGTTTTACCAGTGATTTGGATAATATCCTCCAAGCTTTTAACGAAAGCTTGATTCAGGTCATGAGCAACATCGTTCTATACATTGGTCTGATTCTTGTCATGTTTTCGAGAAATGTGACGCTGGCCCTCATCACTATTGCCAGTACACCAGTGGCCTTTCTCATGCTGATTTTTATCGTGAAAATGGCACGGAAATATACCAACCTCCAGCAGAAAGAGGTAGGGAAGCTCAATGCCTATATGGATGAAAGTATCTCAGGTCAAAAAGCCGTGATTGTGCAAGGTATTCAAGAGGATATGATGGCAGGATTTCTTGAACAAAATGAGCGCGTGCGCAAGGCAACCTTTAAAGGAAGAATGTTCTCAGGAATTCTTTTCCCTGTCATGAATGGGATGAGTCTGGTCAACACAGCCATCGTCATCTTTGCTGGTTCAGCTGTACTTTTGAATGATAAGTCTATTGAAACAAGTACAGCCCTAGGTTTGATTGTTATGTTTGCCCAATTTTCACAGCAGTACTACCAGCCTATTATTCAAGTTGCGGCAAGTTGGGGAAGCCTTCAGTTAGCCTTTACAGGTGCTGAACGGATTCAGGAAATGTTTGATGCAGAGGAAGAAATTCGACCTAAAAATGCTCCGACCTTCACTCAGTTGCAAGAAGGTGTTGAAATTAGTCATATTGATTTTTCATACTTGCCTGATAAACCCATTTTGAAAGATGTCAGCATTTCTGCTCCTAAAGGCCAGATGACAGCGGTTGTTGGTCCGACTGGGTCAGGGAAAACGACTATTATGAACCTCATCAATCGCTTTTATGATGTTAATGCTGGTGGGATTTATTTTGACGGTAAAGACATCCGTGACTATGATTTAGATAGTCTCAGAAGCAAGGTGGGAATTGTCTTGCAAGATTCGGTCTTGTTTAGCGGAACGATTCGAGACAATATCCGTTTTGGTGTGCCAGATGCTAGTCAAGAAATGGTTGAGGCAGCAGCCAAGGCAACCCATATTCACGACTACATCGAAAGCTTGCCTGATAAGTACGATACTCTTATAGATGATGACCAGAGCATCTTCTCGACAGGACAAAAGCAATTGATTTCTATCGCTCGAACCCTGATGACAGATCCAGAGGTTCTCATTCTCGATGAAGCCACTTCGAACGTAGATACTGTGACAGAAAGCAAGATTCAGCATGCCATGGAGGCGGTTGTAGCAGGCAGAACTAGTTTCGTCATTGCCCATCGTTTGAAGACTATCCTCAATGCAGACCAGATTATTGTCCTTAAAGATGGAGAAGTCATTGAACGCGGTAGCCACCATGAACTCTTGAAACTGGGTGGCTTCTATTCAGAACTCTATCACAATCAATTTGTTTTTGAATAAGAAAAAAGTTGTCCCCTTGGGCAGCTTTTTCTTGTCCATAAAAAATATTTATCACAGCCTTAAAAAAAACATATTAGACGAAAGTCATTTTGAGTGATATGATAAGACTATCGTTAACATTCGAAAGGAGAGGCATCATGGCTAGAACGGTTGTAGGAGTTGCTGCAAATCTATGTCCCGTAGACGCAGAGGGCAAAAACATTCATTCATCTGTATCTTGTAGATTCGCAGAGAGCATTCGTCAAGTCGGTGGTCTCCCTTTAGTCATTCCTGTTGGTGATGAGTCAGTTGTTCGCGATTATGTAGAAATGATTGACAAACTTATCTTGACAGGCGGTCAAAATGTCCATCCTCAGTTTTATGGAGAGAAAAAGACCATCGAGAGTGATGATTACAACCTAGTGCGTGACGAATTTGAATTGGCGCTCTTGAAAGAAGCGCTTCGTCAGAATAAACCAATCATGGCAATCTGTCGCGGTGTCCAACTTGTCAATGTTGCCTTTGGGGGAACTCTCAATCAAGAAATCGAAGGCCACTGGCAAGGACTACCTTTCGGGACATCTCATTCTATTGAGACAGTAGAAGGAAGTGTGGTGGCTAAGTTATTTGGAAAAGAAAGTCAAGTTAATTCCGTTCATCGTCAGAGTATTAAAGATTTGGCACCTAATTTCCGTGTAACTGCTATTGACCCAAGAGACCAGACCATCGAAGCGATTGAGTCTATCGATGAGCACCGCATTATTGGTTTGCAGTGGCATCCAGAGTTTCTGGTTAATGAAGAAGATGGCAATTTAGAATTATTTGAGTATTTATTGAATGAACTGTAACGACTGGAACATCTAGTCGTTCTTTCTTTTATTTTTTCAAAATTTTTGGAATGTGGGATTTTTACGCAAACGTTTGAATTCTGATAAAAATTGGAGAAATTCGACAAAAAACTTGAAAAAAACGAAGGTAAGCGTTATGATAGAAAAGAAGAAATATTGGAGGAATAACATGTCACATATTAAATTTGATTATTCAAAAGTTTTAGACAAATTTGTTGCACCACATGAAGTGGAATACATGCAATCACAAGTAACAGCAGCAGATGAATTGATCCGTAAAGGAACTGGTGCTGGTAGCGACTTCTTGGGATGGTTGGACCTTCCTGAAAACTATGACCGCGAAGAATTTGACCGCATCTTGAAAGCTGCTGAGCAAATCAAATCAGACAGCGATGTTTTGGTTGTAATCGGTATCGGTGGATCTTACCTTGGTGCGAAAGCAGCAATCGACTTCTTGAACCACCACTTTGCAAACTTGCAAACAAAAGAAGAACGCAAGGCTCCACAAATCCTTTACGCAGGAAACTCAATCTCATCTACTTACCTTGCTGACTTGGTAGAGTACGTAGCTGACAAAGACTTCTCGGTAAACGTGATTTCTAAATCAGGTACAACAACTGAACCAGCTATCGCTTTCCGTGTCTTCAAAGAACTTTTGGTTAAGAAATACGGTCAAGAAGAAGCAAACAAACGTATCTATGCAACAACTGACCGCCAAAAAGGCGCTGTTAAGGTTGAAGCAGATGCTAACGGTTGGGAAACATTTGTTGTTCCAGATGATATCGGTGGACGCTTCTCAGTATTGACAGCCGTTGGTTTGCTTCCAATCGCAGCATCAGGAGCTGACATCAAAGCCCTTATGGAAGGTGCGAATGCAGCTCGCAAAGACTACACTTCAGATAAAATCTCTGAAAACGAAGCTTACCAATACGCAGCAGTTCGTAACATCCTTTACCGTAAAGGCTATGCAACTGAGATCTTGGTAAACTACGAGCCATCACTTCAATACTTCTCAGAATGGTGGAAACAATTGGCTGGTGAATCAGAAGGAAAAGACCAAAAAGGTATCTACCCAACTTCAGCCAACTTCTCAACTGACTTGCACTCACTTGGTCAATTTATCCAAGAAGGAACTCGTATCATGTTTGAAACAGTTGTCCGTGTTGACAAACCTCGTAAAAACGTGATTATCCCTAGCTTGGAAGAAGACCTTGATGGACTTGGTTACCTTCAAGGAAAAGACGTTGACTTTGTAAACAAAAAAGCAACTGACGGTGTTCTTCTTGCCCACACAGATGGTGATGTACCAAACATGTACGTGACTCTTCCAGAGCAAGATGCTTTCACTCTTGGTTACACAATCTACTTCTTCGAATTGGCTATCGCTCTTTCAGGTTACTTGAATGCTATCAACCCATTTGACCAACCAGGTGTTGAAGCTTACAAACGTAACATGTTTGCCCTTCTTGGAAAACCAGGATTTGAAGAATTGAGCAAAGAACTTAACGCACGTCTATAATAGAAGAAAAGAGTGGCTTGTCCACTCTTTTTACTCTCTTTATCCATAGAAATTGGCCTCAGCCAAGACTTGTGATATAATATAGAGAGCAAAAAGGCAGACGCCTAGAGACTTTATAGGAGAAACTATGTCAAAAGATATCCGCGTACGTTACGCACCAAGTCCAACAGGACTACTACACATCGGGAATGCCCGTACAGCATTGTTCAACTACCTTTACGCACGTCATCACGGTGGAACTTTTATTATCCGTATCGAAGATACTGACCGTAAACGACATGTTGAGGACGGTGAACGTTCACAGCTTGAAAACCTTCGTTGGTTAGGCATGGATTGGGATGAAAGCCCAGAAACACATGAAAACTACCGCCAGTCTGAACGCTTGGACTTGTATCAAAAATACATCGATCAATTGCTAGCTGAAGGAAAAGCCTATAAATCTTACGTTACAGAAGAAGAGCTGGCAGCTGAACGCGAACGCCAAGAAGCAGCTGGTGAAACACCTCGCTACATCAATGAATACCTTGGTATGAGTGAAGAAGAAAAAGCAGCTTACATCGCAGAACGTGAAGCTGCTGGGATCATCCCAACGGTTCGTTTGGCTGTTAATGAGTCAGGTATCTACAAGTGGCATGATATGGTCAAAGGTGATATCGAATTTGAAGGTGGCAATATCGGTGGTGACTGGGTTATTCAAAAGAAAGACGGTTACCCAACTTACAACTTTGCCGTTGTCATCGATGACCACGATATGCAAATCTCTCACGTTATCCGTGGAGATGACCACATTGCTAATACACCAAAACAGCTTATGGTCTATGAAGCACTTGGTTGGGAAGCTCCAGAGTTCGGTCATATGACCTTGATTATCAACTCTGAAACTGGGAAAAAATTGTCTAAACGTGACACCAACACCCTTCAGTTTATCGAAGACTACCGTAAAAAAGGTTATTTACCAGAAGCAGTCTTTAACTTTATTGCTCTTCTTGGTTGGAACCCAGGTGGCGAAGATGAAATCTTCTCTCGTGAAGAACTCATTAAACTTTTCGATGAAAACCGCCTGAGCAAGTCTCCAGCAGCCTTTGACCAGAAAAAACTCGACTGGATGAGCAATGATTATATCAAGAATGCAGACCTAGAAACTATCTTTGAAATGGCAAAACCATTCTTAGAGGAAGCAGGCCGTTTAACTGACAAGGCTGAAAAATTAGTTGAGCTCTATAAACCACAAATGAAATCAGTAGATGAGATTATCCCATTGACAGATCTCTTCTTCTCAGATTTTCCAGAATTGACAGAAGCAGAGCGCGAAGTCATGGCGGGAGAAACAGTCCCAACAGTTCTTGAAGCCTTCAAAGCAAAACTTGAAGCGATGACAGATGATGAATTTGTAACAGAGAATATCTTCCCACAAATCAAAGCTGTTCAAAAAGAAACAGGTATCAAAGGGAAAAATCTCTTCATGCCAATTCGCATCGCAGTTTCAGGTGAAATGCATGGACCAGAATTGCCAGATACTATCTTCTTGTTAGGCCGTGAAAAATCAATCCAGCATATCGAAAACATGCTAAAAGAAATCTCTAAATAAGAAGGATGCAACAATGGATATCTGGGAAAAGATGTACGAAGAAGCACAGAAGCTATACGATCCACATGAAGTATCTGATTTTGTTTATGCGAATCATGTCGTTGCCGCAGTAGAAGCAGAAGATGGACAAATATTTACAGGATTCTGTATGGAGGGAAGCTGTGGTATTTTCCATCTCTGCGCAGAGCGGGCAGCTCTCTTCAATATGTACCAATTTTCAGGACAAACTAAGGTTAAAAAAGTATTAGCCTTTCGAGAGCAACCACCTTATGGTGGAAGTTCGGGTATGCCTTGCGGTGCTTGCAGAGAGTTCCTCTTAGAGTTGAACGCTGAAAATAAGGACGCAGAAGTCATGATGGACTACGATACAAGAAAGACGGTTAAAGTTGCAGAACTAATGCCCTATTGGTGGGGAGAAGAACGTGCTTCTAAGTTTAATAATCAATAGAAGAGTCAGTATAATTCTGGCTCTTTTTACTTAATTTGAAAAAAACAGAAAAAGTAGTTGACAAGTCTGAAAAAGTCGGTATAATAGTAAGAGTTGAAAATAACAACTCTGGTCCGTTGGTCAAGGGGTTAAGACACCGCCTTTTCACGGCGGTAACACGGGTTCGAATCCCGTACGG
>NZ_JAHUZC010000018.1:0-12670 GCF_019218685.1 Streptococcus vulneris
ATCATCGTGACCCACAGTATGCAGCAGGCTGCGCGTGCTAGTGACTACACAGGATTTTTCTACTTGGGTGACTTGATCGAGTACGATAAGACCTCTAATATTTTCCAAAATGCCAAACTACAGTCAACCAATGACTACGTAACAGGACACTTTGGATAGAAAGGAAACAGTATGACAGAAGCGATTTTACAGGTGTCAGACCTGTCCGTTTACTACAATCAAAAGAAGGCCTTGAATAGTGTTTCCCTATCTTTCCAACCTAAGGAAATTACAGCCTTGATTGGTCCATCTGGATCAGGGAAATCAACCCTCCTCAAGGCTATCAACCGCATGGGGGATCTCAATCCAGAGGTGACCACAACTGGTTCGGTGGTTTATAACGGCCACAACATCTACAGTCCGCGTACAGATACAGTTGAATTGCGGAAGGAAATCGGTATGGTCTTTCAACAACCGAACCCTTTCCCTATGTCTATCTACGAAAATGTTGTTTATGGGCTTCGTATCAATGGAGTTAAGGATAAGCAGGTTCTGGATGAAGCAGTAGAAAAAGCCTTGCAACGAGCTTCTATCTGGGATGAGGTCAAGGATCGCCTGCATGACTCAGCTATCGGGCTTTCAGGTGGACAACAACAACGTGTCTGTGTTGCTCGTGTCTTGGCAACCAGTCCTAAAATCATTCTCTTGGATGAACCGACTTCAGCTCTGGACCCTATCTCGGCTGGTAAGATTGAGGAAACCTTGTATGGTTTAAAAGATAAATACACCATGCTCTTGGTTACGCGTTCCATGCAACAAGCATCTCGTATTTCTGACAAGACAGGATTTTTCCTAGATGGAGATCTGATCGAGTTTAACGATACCAAGAAGATGTTCCTCAGCCCACAACACAAGGAAACAGAAGATTATATTTCAGGAAAATTTGGATAAGGAGATAAATGATGTTACGCTCTCAATTTGAGGAAGATTTAGAGAAATTGCACAACCAGTTCTATGCTATGGGACAAGAAGTGCTATCCCAAATCAATCGTACGGTGCGTGCCTTTGTTACGCATGATCGTGATTTGGCCAAGGAAGTCATCGAAGACGATGCAGAAGTAAACGAATACGAAGTGAAATTGGAAAAGAAATCATTTGAAATGATTGCCCTTCAACAACCTGTTTCTCAGGACTTACGTACAGTTCTAACAGTCTTGAAGGCTGTATCTGACTTGGAACGTATGGGGGACCATGCTGTTTCCATTGCAAGAGCAGCCATTCGTATGAAGGGGGAGCAACGTATCCCAGCTGTTGAAGAAGAAATCAAGAGAATGGGTCGTGATGTCAAGAACTTCGTAGAAGCAGCCCTTGAACTCTATCTGAATGGTTCAGTAGACCAGGCCTATGAAGTAGCAGCCATGGACGAAAAAATCAACCATTACTTTGATAGTATTCGTGACTTGGCTACAGAAGAAATTAAGAAAAATCCAGATGCTATCGTTACAGGCCGTGATTACTTCCAAGTGATTGCCTTCTTGGAACGCATTGGAGACTATGCCAAGAATATCTGTGAATGGGTTGTTTACTTTGAAACAGGTAAGATTGTCGAACTATAAAATAGAGTCATTCTGTATAAAAAGGAGCTTTAAGTCAATTGATAGCTCCTTTTATTGAATGAAAAAAATATTTTTAAGATAAAAATTCAAAAAACACTTGACAAGCAACTTGGATAGCGTTATAATTATACAAAATTAACAGAGAGGTTGTTTATTTATGAAATCAAAAAAATGGATATTTGTTCTATGTAGTTTTCTTGCAAGTTTCTTCTTAGTAGCTTGTCAGTCGGGTTCTAGTGAGTCTCAGTCAGCTGTTGAGGCCATTAAGCAAAAGGGGAAATTAGTTGTGGCGACCAGTCCTGACTATGCACCTTTTGAATTCCAATCCTTAGTTGACGGAAAAAACCAGGTAGTCGGTGCGGATATTGATATGGCCCAAGCTATCGCTGATGAACTTGGGGTTAAGTTGGAAATTTCAAGCATGAGTTTTGACAATGTCTTGACCAGTCTTCAAACTGGTAAGGCTGACCTAGCAGTTGCGGGAATTAGCGCTACTGACGAGAGAAAAGAAGTCTTTGATTTTTCAATCCCCTACTATGAAAACAAGATTAGTTTCTTGGTTCGTAAGGCTGATGTAGAAAAATACAAGGATTTAACTAGCCTTGAAAGTGCTAATATTGCAGCCCAAAAAGGGACTGTTCCAGAAGCTATGGTCAAGGAACAATTGTCAAAAGCTCAATTAACTTCCCTAACCAATATGGGTGAAGCAGTTAATGAATTGCAGGCTGGAAAAGTTGATGCTGTTCATATGGATGAGCCTGTTGCTCTTAGCTATGCTGCTAAAAATGCGGACCTAGCTGTCGCAACTGTTAGCTTGAAGATGAAGGACGGCGAAGCCAATGCCGTTGCCCTTAGAAAAAATAGTGCTGATTTGAAAGAAGTGGTGGACAAGGTCATCCAAAAACTCAAGGATGACGGTACCTACCAAAAATATCTTGAAAAAGCGGCAAGCTTAACAGAAGTTGAAGAATAAGAAAAAGCAGAGTTGGAAGTCAATCCAATTCTGCTTTTAAATAGTTTAAAACCTTTTCTAGATTTTCTAAGGATACCTTGGCAAATTGATAAGGACAGACATCCAAGTAAGCTTCTTCAAAGAAGTCTAAGCCAAGTTGGCTGTGCTTGAGACTGGCGATTTTAGGATACTGTCTCAGGTCTAGTAATAAACCATCATGAAGCGGAAAGTGAGGAAGGGGACAAGGTGTTTTAGCTAATCTTTCCTCGATTTGTTTTTGGTAGTCTTCCTGATTGGATAAGCGAGCTAGCCGATTTTTCTCAAATAATTGACTGTCAATATAGAGTGACAGAGCCTTTTGCATGATGAGGTTGCTGTCGTAATCTAGGATATTTTTGTAGGCCACAAAGGCTTCCTTGATAGCATTTGGAAGGATGAGTGCCGTAATCCGCAGGGCTGGAAAGAGGCTGGTTGAGAAGGATTTTATGTAAATGACGCGCTCCTCTGTATCCAGATAGTGGAAGGTCTGGCCCTTTTTAGAGTCCAAATCCCCCAGATAGTCGTCCTCTACGATATAGACACCATACTTGGCAGCTAAGTCAAGAATAGCTCGTTTGTCCTGCTCAGAATAGGAATGCCCCAGAGGATAGTGAAATCGAGGAATGGTATAGAAAAACTTAATCTTTCCTGTCTTGAAATGACTTTCCAGTTCCTCCAAGTCAATCCCATCAATGCCTCGTTCGATCGTTTGATAGTCCAGACCTTGAGCAATCAAGAGGCGATTCATCCGATGGTAGGTCGGCTGTTCCACCAAGATTTCCTTAGCTTGACTAGGAAAGGAAATTTGAGAGAGGATAAAAAGGGCTTGTTGGGTTCCAGAAGTCAGTACCAGTTGGTCAGCCTTGCAGTAAAGAGCTTGGTCAAAGAGGAGTTTATGAACAGATTGTCTGAGTTCTTCAAGACCTTCTTGGTTGTCATAGTAGTTGAAGAGGTAGTTTTCCCGGCCAATCAAGGTTTCATTGATACAGAGTCGGAAATCGTCATAGGCACTGGCATGTTCGTCAGTGACTTCGATTTCTAGATCCTGGTGTTGCCCTTGTTCTAGGACATAGTAGCCACTCTGGGGCTTAGCATAGAGGTATTGTTCGTGCCGTAATTCCAGCAGGGCTCGTTGGACAGTATCCTTGCTACAGTGAAAGTCAAGGCTCAGTTGACGAATAGAAGGCAGGCGGCTTCCCGTCGGAAATCGTCCAGACTCGATACCGTTTTTCAGATAAGATACGACCTCTTGGTACTTGCTTTGTTTCTTCATTCCAGACCTCCCTTGATTTTGTTACATTGTACCCTTTTTTTTCCTTCTTGGCAATGTCTAGGGTGTTTCTCTCGTTCACATCTAGGGGCAAATGTGGTATACTTAGGAGTAAGATTTATAGAATAACAGACAAGAAAGTGAATGGATAAGAACGTGCAGGAACCAGTGAAATTATTTCAATACAATACCCTTGGAGCCTTGATGGCAGGCCTTTATGGTGGTACCATGACAGTAGGAGAATTGCTGGAGCATGGTGATCTTGGTTTGGGAACTTTGGATTCTATTGATGGGGAATTGATTGTCTTGGATGGCAAGGCTTATCAAGCCAAAGGCTCAGGAGAGCAACCGGAAATTGTAGAAGTGTCACCAGATGCCCTTATTCCTTACGCAGCAGTGGTACCGCATCAGGCAGAGGTCATTTTCCGCCAGCGCTTTGAGATGACGGACAAGGAATTGGAGGAGCGAATTGAGTCTTATTATGACGGGGAAAATCTTTTCCGCTCTATCAAGATTCGTGGGGAATTTTCACATATGCATGTGCGCATGATTCCCAAGTCGAAACCAGAGACCAAGTTTGCTGATGTCGCAACCCATCAACCTGAATATCGTCGTGACAATGTGGTGGGAACCATCGTTGGTTTCTGGACGCCAGAGATTTTCCATGGAGTTAGTGTGGCAGGCTACCATCTGCACTTCATCTCAGATGACTTGACCTTCGGTGGGCATGTCATGGACTTTGTCATCAAGGAAGGGATTATCGAGGTGGGAGCGGTTGACCAGTTGGACCAACGTTTTCCAGTCCAAGATCGTCAATACTTGTTTGCTAAGTTCAATGTTGACGAGATGAAAAAAGATATTGAAAAGGCGGAATAGGAGAAGAAAATGACCATTCATATCATTATTACCATGTTGCTGTTGCTGGCTTTCTTGATAGGAAGCATTTGGTATGCCAAAAAGAAACACCAGATTAATCTAGCTGTCTTGGGCTTGGGGGCTGTTGCCTTCTTTGTCTCTTCACAGATTTTGGAAAAACTGGTGCATATCTTGGTTTTACATCCTCAAAAAGACGGTAGTATTGCCCTCTTACAAGACCATCCGCTTGTCTATATCATCTATGGCCTAGCCATGGCAGCATTTTTTGAGGAAACTGCTCGTCTTATTTTCTTCAAATGGTTGGAGAAAAAGAGAAGTTTGGAAAAGGCAGATGCCTTGGCTTATGGATTGGGGCATGGTGGCTTGGAGTTGATTTTCCTAGGTCTTACTAGTTTGATTAATCTCTACATCGTTCTCTCAGCAGTTCAAACTCAGAATCCACAGGTCATGCAATTGCTGTCTGAAAATATGTTAAAAACCATTCAGTCACTTTCTGTCTGGCAGATTTATTTGCTTGGTTTTGAGCGAATTTTGGCTCTAGGTTTCCAATTGCTTTTGACTGTTTGGGTTTACCAAGCTGTTCGCCAGAAGAAATGGATTTATCTCCTAGCAGCCTATGGCCTACATGCCTTCTTTGACCTGGCACCATCTCTAGCCCAAGTTGGCTGGCTTACAAGTCCAGTCTTAGTTGAAGTCATTCTACTAGTTGAACTGATCCTAGTTGCCTATGGAACCAAGGCTATCTTTTGTAAAAAATCATAAGAAAAAGGGGGAAACCTCTTTTTTTGTTTAAAATAAGCCCAAGATTTTTTTAGGGTCGTCAAATGGTCTTAAAAATGGTATAATGGAATGAATTTTGTAAAAGGAAGAGTGTCATGTCAGTAAAAGAAAACATGCTTGAAATCTTAGAAGGGATTGATATCCGTTTCAAAGAACCCTTGCATAGCTATAGTTATACAAAAGTAGGTGGAGAGGCCGATTATTTGGTCTTTCCACGAAATCGTTTTGAGTTGGCGCGCGTTGTCAAATTTGCCAATCAAGAAAATATCCCTTGGATGGTGCTGGGAAATGCTAGCAACATCATTGTTCGTGATGGTGGGATTCGTGGATTTGTTATCTTGTGTGACAAGCTCAATCATGTTTCCGTTGATGGCTATACCATCGAAGCTGAGGCTGGTGCTAACTTGATTGAAACAACTCGCATTGCCCTCCGTCATAGTTTGACTGGTTTTGAGTTTGCTTGTGGTATTCCTGGAAGTGTCGGTGGTGCTGTCTTTATGAATGCGGGTGCCTATGGTGGCGAGATTGCCCACATCTTACAGTCTTGTAAAATTTTGACCAAGGATGGAGAAATCGAGACCCTATCTGTCAAGGACTTGGCTTTTGGTTACCGCCATTCAGCCATTCAGGAGTCTGGTGCAGTTGTCTTATCAGCTAAATTTGCCCTAGCCCCAGGAAGCCATCCGGTTATCAAGCAAGAAATGGATCGCTTGACGCATCTACGTGAACTCAAGCAACCTTTAGAATATCCATCTTGTGGTTCGGTCTTTAAGCGTCCAGTAGGGCATTTTGCAGGTCAGTTAATTTCTGAAGCTGGCTTGAAAGGCTATCGTATTGGTGGAGTAGAAGTCTCAGAAAAACACGCAGGTTTTATGATCAATGTCGCTGATGGAACGGCTAAAGACTACGAGGACTTGATTGAGTCTGTTATCGAAAAAGTCAAGGAACACTCTGGCGTTACTCTTGAGAGAGAAGTTCGTATCTTGGGTGAAAGCAAGTAGGAAGCTGTAGTTGAAAAGCTGCTGCTATGTCATGGAAAGGGGGTGAAAGCCTATCGTCAGTGCAGAAGAATGTAGGCAGTTCAATCTCCTACGCGAGGTAGTAGCGGCCTGACAGAGCCCTGATCTGTTAATCTATGAAAAAGAAGGAATAAATGACAATTGAAAAAACCAATTATTGAATTCAAAAACGTCTCTAAAGTTTTTGAAGACAGCAACACCAAGGTTCTCAAAGATATCAACTTTGAGTTGGAAGAAGGGAAGTTCTATACTCTTCTAGGCGCGTCTGGTTCAGGGAAATCAACTATCCTTAACATCATTGCAGGTTTACTGGATGCGACGACAGGAGATATTTTGCTGGATGGTGTCCGTATCAATGACATCCCAACCAACAAGCGAGATGTGCATACGGTCTTCCAATCCTATGCCTTGTTTCCACATATGAATGTGTTTGAAAATGTTGCTTTTCCACTTCGCTTGCGTAAAATTGACAAGAAAGAAATCGAGCAGCGCGTAGCGGAAGTTCTCAAGATGGTTCAGTTGGAAGGTTACGAAAAACGTTCCATCCGTAAACTCTCTGGAGGACAACGTCAGCGTGTGGCTATTGCCCGTGCCATCATCAACCAACCCCGTGTGGTTTTGTTGGACGAGCCTTTGTCAGCGTTGGACTTGAAATTAAGAACAGATATGCAGTATGAGCTGCGTGAACTGCAACAACGATTGGGAATCACCTTTGTTTTTGTTACTCACGATCAGGAAGAAGCTTTGGCTATGAGTGACTGGATTTTTGTCATGAATGATGGCGAGATTGTCCAGTCTGGAACGCCAGTGGACATCTACGATGAGCCAATTAACCACTTTGTTGCCACCTTTATCGGTGAGTCAAATATCTTGCCAGGAACCATGATTGAGGACTACTTGGTTGAGTTTAACGGCAAACGCTTTGAAGCGGTTGATGGGGGGATGAAGCCGAATGAACCTGTCGAGGTCGTGATTCGTCCAGAGGACTTGCGTATTACCCTTCCTGAAGAAGGCAAGCTCCAAGTTAAGGTCGATACCCAGCTTTTCCGTGGGGTGCACTATGAAATTATCGCCTATGACGAACTTGGGAATGAATGGATGATCCACTCAACCCGTAAGGCCATCGTGGGTGAGGAAATCGGTCTGGACTTTGAACCAGAAGACATCCATATCATGCGTCTCAACGAAACTGAAGAAGAGTTCGATGCTCGTATCGAAGAATACGTAGAAATTGAAGAGCAAGAAGCAGGTCTGATCAATGCAATCGAGGAGGAAAGAGATGAAGAAAACAAGCTCTAAACTCTTTGTAGTGCCCTACATGCTTTGGATTGCCCTCTTTGTCCTGGCACCCTTGGTCTTGATTTTCGGACAATCCTTTTTCAACATCGAAGGCCAGTTCAGTATAGAAAATTATAAATCTTACTTTGCTTCACAAAACTTGACCTACCTCAAAATGAGCTTTAACTCCGTGCTTTATGCAGGAATTGTGACCTTTGTGACCCTCCTTATCAGCTATCCAACAGCCCTCTTTTTGACCCGTCTCAAGCACCGTCAACTCTGGCTCATGTTAATCATTCTGCCGACATGGATTAACCTGCTCCTCAAGGCCTATGCCTTTATCGGGATTTTTGGTCAAAATGGCTCTATTAACCAATTTTTGGAATTTATCGGAATTGGTTCGCAGCAGTTGCTCTTTACCGATTTCTCCTTTATCTTTGTCGCAAGCTACATCGAGCTTCCCTTTATGATTTTGCCGATTTTTAATGTCTTGGATGATATGGATAACAATCTTATCAATGCCAGTTATGACCTAGGTGCGACCAAGTGGGAGACCTTCCGCCATGTCATCTTCCCTCTATCGATGAATGGAGTGAGAAGTGGCGTTCAATCAGTCTTTATCCCAAGTTTGAGTCTCTTCATGCTGACCCGTTTGATCGGTGGGAACCGCGTCATCACCTTGGGGACAGCCATTGAGCAAAATTTCCTAACCAATGACAACTACGGTATGGGTTCTACCATCGGTGTGATTCTTATCCTGACCATGTTCATCACCATGTGGGTGACCAAGGAAAGGAGAGAACGATGAAAAAATTTGCCAACCTTTATCTGGGACTGGTCTTTCTTGTCCTCTACCTGCCGATTTTTTACTTGATTGGCTATGCCTTTAACGCAGGAAATGACATGAACAGCTTTACAGGCTTTAGCTTGAGCCATTTTAAAACCATGTTTGGTGATGGTCGCCTTATGTTGATTGTGACTCAAACCTTTTTCTTGGCCTTTCTATCTGCCTTGATAGCGACCATTATCGGGACTTTTGGTGCCATCTACATCTACCAGTCTCGTAAGAAATACCAAGAAGCCTTTCTTTCACTCAATAATATCCTCATGGTTGCGCCTGACGTTATGATTGGTGCCAGCTTCTTGATTCTCTTTACTCAACTCAAGTTTTCACTTGGATTTTTGACTGTTCTATCTAGTCATGTGGCTTTCTCAATTCCTATCGTGGTCTTGATGGTCTTGCCTCGTCTCAAGGAGATGAACGGTGACATGATTCATGCGGCCTATGACTTGGGAGCCAGTCAATTTCAGATGTTTAAGGAAATCATGCTTCCTTACTTGACACCTTCTATCATTGCAGGTTATTTCATGGCCTTCACCTATTCGTTAGATGACTTTGCTGTGACCTTCTTCGTAACGGGAAATGGCTTTTCAACCCTATCCGTCGAGATTTACTCTCGTGCTCGCAAGGGGATTTCGCTAGAGATCAATGCCCTGTCTGCCCTCGTCTTTCTCTTTAGTATTATCCTAGTTGTTGGATATTACTTTATCTCACGTGAGAAGGAGGAGCAAGCATGAAAAAACTCTATTCATTTTTAGCAGGAATTGTAGCGATTATCCTCGTCTTATGGGGAATTGCGACGCATCTAGACAGTAAAATCAATAGCCGAGATAGTCAAAAACTGGTTATCTATAACTGGGGTGACTATATCGATCCAGAACTCTTGGAGAAATTCACAGAAGAAACAGGAATCCAAGTACAGTACGAGACCTTTGATTCCAACGAAGCCATGTACACCAAGATTAAGCAGGGTGGAACGACCTACGATATTGCCATTCCTAGTGAATACATGATTAATAAGATGAAGGACGAAGACCTCTTGGTACCTCTTGACTATTCAAAACTTGAAGGTCTTGAAAATATCGGGCCAGAGTTCCTCAACCAGTCCTTTGACCCAGGCAATAAATTCTCTATCCCTTACTTCTGGGGAACCTTAGGAATTGTCTACAATGAAACCATGGTAGAGGAAGCACCTGAGCATTGGGATGATCTCTGGAAGCCAGAGTATAAAAACTCTATCATGCTTTTTGATGGGGCGCGTGAGGTATTGGGACTAGGACTCAATTCGCTCGGCTACAGCCTCAACTCCAAGGATACCCAGCAGTTAGAAGAGACAGTAGACAAACTCTACAAACTGACTCCAAATATCAAGGCTATTGTGGCGGACGAGATGAAGGGCTACATGATTCAGAATAACGCAGCTATCGGCGTGACCTTCTCTGGTGAAGCCAGCCAAATGCTAGAAAAAAATGAAAATCTACGCTATGTGGTACCAACTGAGGCCAGCAACCTTTGGTTTGACAATATGGTCATTCCCAAAACAGTTAAAAACCAAGATGCCGCCTATGCCTTTATCAACTTTATGTTGAAACCCGAAAATGCTCTTAAAAATGCGGAGTATGTCGGTTATTCAACTCCAAACCTACCAGCTAAGGAATTACTCCCAGAGGAGAAAAAAGAAGATAAAGCCTTCTATCCAGATGCTGAAACCATGAAACACTTAGAAGTTTATGAGAAATTTGACCATAAATGGACAGGAAAATATAGCGACCTCTTCCTACAGTTTAAAATGTATCGGAAGTAGTAGTTAGCAGTCACGAAACGAATCAGTCAAGCTGGTTCGTTTTTTTTATGTAAAAGGCAATTTTTGTAATTGTATGTTTTTCTATGATAGTTGCTTATTTGCTTGCCTAGTAGTATACTAAGTTTAACATTACAGAAAGCGGTAACAAATAATGAAAGTGTCTACTTTTTTCAAAAAAAGTTTCTGGCCAACCTTCTTGACTGTTCAGCAAACTGTTATACTATTCTCTCTAAAGGATGGTTTGGATCGACAATACCTAACAACTGATTCCATACATTTGGTGATAGGGTTCTTTATATTTGTAAATATTTTCGAAGCTATCTTTAACAATTCAAAACTTTGGAATAAAAGTTGGGATAAAAAGAGTGATAGTAGTAAGAAAAAATATGTTCTGAAAAAGTAATCTGATATGTAGGAAATGGGTTATTAAATGGGTATCATTTCCAGTTGACGCAAGCTTAAAAAAACGATATAATAAGAAAGTTGAGATTTGATTTTCTCTTGTCTTAGTCCAGAGAAATGGCGGTGCTGCGAGCCATCTAAGCTAGAAAGTCATGCTACTCAATCATACAATTGCATAAGAATAAGAGAATGACAAGTTCATTGAATGAAGGTGGTACCGCGGTTTTTCGCCCTTCGTGATATGAGCTTGTCTTTTAATTTTTGGAGGTGTTGATGAAAACATTTCTTGTCAAACAAAAGTTTCGTCTTGGAGGCGAACGCTTCGCTATCAAGGATGACAGGGGAGAAATCGCCTATCAGGTAGAGGGATCATTTTTTTAAGATTCCCAAAACTTTTACCATCTATGATGCGACTGGTGAACAAGTTAGTCAGATCAGTAAAGAAATCTTGACCTTGCTTCCTCGTTTTGAGATTCAGCTTCGGGATGGCTCGAGTTTTGTCATTCGTAAGAAGTTGACCTTCTGGCGAGATAAGTATGAGTTTGATAATCTAGGTCTTCGTATCGAGGGCAATATCTGGGATTTGGATTTCAAATTGCTGGATGATCGCGATCAGCTGATTGCGGAAATTAAGAAGGAACTCTTCCATCTGACCTCTACCTATACCGTAACGGTTCTTGAGGACGCTTATGCAGACCTAGTCATTTCCCTCTGCGTCGCGATTGACTATGTGGAGATGCTGGAAAGCCAATCACATTAAACAAGTAAATAAGGAGACAATATGAAACAACTATCTAGTGCACAAGTACGCCAAATGTGGCTTGATTTCTGGGCGACCAAAGGTCACTCAGTAGAACCATCAGTGAGTTTGGTTCCTGTAAATGACCCAACTCTTTTGTGGATCAACTCTGGGGTAGCAACCCTTAAGAAATACTTTGACGGGACCATTATCCCTGAAAATCCACGTATTACCAATGCCCAAAAGGCTATCCGTACCAATGACATCGAAAACGTAGGGAAAACTGCTCGTCATCATACCATGTTTGAAATGTTGGGGAACTTCTCTATCGGGGATTACTTCCGTGACGAAGCGATCACTTGGGCTTATGAGCTTTTGACAAGCCCTGAATGGTTTGATTTTCCTGCTGAAAAACTATACATGACCTACTATCCAGATGATAAAGATTCTTATAACCGCTGGATTGAAGTGGGAGTGGATCCAAGTCACTTGATTCCAATCGAGGACAACTTCTGGGAAATCGGTGCAGGACCTTCTGGACCAGATACAGAAATCTTCTTTGACCGTGGAGAAGCCTTTGACCCAGAAAATATCGGTATTCGCCTGCTTGCAGAAGATATCGAAAACGACCGTTACATCGAAATCTGGAACATCGTTTTGTCACAATTTAACGCAGATCCTGCTGTTCCTCGTAGCGAGTACAAGGAATTGCCACATAAGAACATTGATACGGGCGCTGGTTTGGAGCGTTTGGTAGCCGTTATCCAAGGGGCTAAGACTAACTTTGAAACGGACCTCTTCATGCCAATCATTCGTGAAGTGGAGAAATTGTCTGGTAAGGTCTATGACCAAGATGGCGACAACATGAGCTTTAAGGTTATCGCTGACCACATCCGTTCTCTTTCATTTGCCATCGGTGATGGTGCCCTTCCAGGAAATGAAGGTCGTGGTTATGTCCTTCGTCGTCTTCTCCGTCGTGCTTCTATGCATGGTCAAAAATTGGGTATCAACGAGCCTTTCCTTTACAAACTCGTTCCAACTGTTGGAAAAATCATGGAAAGCTACTATCCAGAAG
>NZ_JAHUZC010000019.1:0-7230 GCF_019218685.1 Streptococcus vulneris
TAAACAAATCCCCATTAGTTAGTCGGGAACTTCCGAAGTTGAAAGGTGTCCACAATGTCGAAACACCGAAGTATAACAAAGAACAAATCCTGAAGAATATAGAGGAAAGCAAACTTGCGAGGGAGAGTTCAGGTTTTAAAGACTTTGCAACTAGAGAAAGATACCTAGAGAAGGTCTTTAACAAATTAACTCCTGAAGAAAGGGAATTGATTTTTAATATTTCTAAGGACTCACCGAAGGTTAAGTATAAAAATGGAGTAACACCAAAAGAAATACTTGAAATAAATAAAGGGGATAGACCAAATCCTGAAGATATTTATAATTCAACTTATTTAAAAATGCATAACCAACAATTTAAGAATGGGGCATCCAGATTCCAAAAATTTCAACCAAGCGAAAGTTGGAATGGAGGTATTGTTGGAGGTAAGGATGGAACAAGTTTCTGGTTGAGTAAAGAACATGCAGATATCATTGAAAAGGTTGCCAATGGAGATAATCGTCTTTATGAAATCATATTAGGATTTGATGACGGTTATTTAGGAGATGGTCCACTTTATCGCTTGGATGTTACTCCAGAAGTAGTAGCAGAAAAAGGACTGTCAATACCAAGTGGAAATGAAGCTGGGGCCAACGATTGGTGGAGACCAACCGGACGAACTTTCCCAGGAGATATTCCAGAAGGTGTTATGGAAGATATTAGTACCAAGAGAGGAGAACATACATGGAACATAGTAAATTAGGATGGGAAGATGTCATCCAGTTTGAAGAGGTAAAAGGTTACGGTCAGCATATCTGGAGAGATGGGAACCATCTTTATTACGTTACTGAGGAGGGAGGAATTGCCCCTCAGCGAGTGGTTTATGAATTACCAAACGAGTTATTTGCCTTATTAGAAAGTGGAGAGAGAACGGAGTTAGAAGTATTAAGTAAACTTCAGACCGATCGTTGGCCACCAACGGAAGAAGAGAGAAGAGAATCTAGAAGAAAATTTATAAGTAAACATCCAGCTTCTTTGATAGATGTCCCTAAAAATAGGAAACTTTTTTCTAAGGAAGAACTTGAAGAGTTGATTCCGATTGCTGAGAAGCAGTGGATTGAATCTGAAGGCAAACTTCCAGACGATTATGTATCGCCATTGAGATAACCTGTGAGGAACTTGTTTATACACTGTTAGTTGTAAGCAAGTTCCTGTTTTTACATTAAGTGAAAATCTCCAAGGTCAGGCCATCTCGAGTATGCGCCGTTACCTAGTAGAGGTACATGGGACTCTTCTTCAAACTCTGGTCAACCTGATGAATGACTACTCAACTAATCTCCTACTGTACAAGGATGGCTACTATCAAATTGATTCAAGCAATCATGCAAAGTTACCAGGTCAGGTGTTTACACGATTACATAGTGATTTAAAGAGTTCACGGGACAATCTAAAGAGTGAGATTGAGTTCTTGAACACGACTAAGGACAAGATTTCAGACTTGGTGAGCTATTCAGGAAGCAGTCATACCAGTACGGTCATGAACTATAACTTTCTCATGAATCAGGTCAAGAACTTGGACAACTCGATCATCCAGTATGAAAGTAATCATGCGAGTCAGGATTTGGTTGCCTTTAAGGAACTCTTGTCGGCGACCAAGGCCTTGATCGCAGAACATGCAGGGAAGACACGGACTGTAGGGACTTATCAGTCGGGTGATTTTGCCAAACTCCAGTCTGTTCAACGCTTTGCGATGGCCTACCAACAGGCAACCAAGCAGATGGAGAGTCGTGTTGAACGCGTACAAGCTGCTCAGGAGAGAGACAAGGCTCGTTTTGAGGCCTTGGCTGCAGAGGATCGAGCCAAGAACGGTTGGAAAGACCTAGCACTTGGTGTGGTGACTGTTGCGTTTAGTATTCTTGCGATTGTAGGAAGCATGGGTTTTGCGACACCCTTGGTTGTTGGGGCTGGCTTAACCGCAGGACTGGGGTCGTTTGCTTATGGGGCGTCTAATGCAGCGGAAGGGATTCATAACATCCAACTTGGAAATGCAGGGGATGCCCATACGAAATCCTATAATCTCATCCGAGATACGCTTTTCATGGGGAATGACAAGCTGTATCATGATGTTGGGAATGTCTTTGTGACGGCGAGTGCCATCATGATTCCCATAGGGCAGACTCAGAGCGTTGTCAAGGGCTTGACCCAGTTTGCGATAGGGGAAGCCGGTGCCTATACAGCAGGTCAGGTTGCCTATCATGGGACCAAGCTCCTAGGTGGAAGCGAAGAAGATGCCCAAACCGCAAACTTTATCGGGAATATCTTAGGAGGTTATGCGGTCTCCTCAGCAGCCAGCAAGTTTAGTCTCAATAAGGTGAAAGTAGAGGTCGAAGCACCGAAGTATAACCGCGAGCAGATTCTGAAGAATCTGAAAGAAAGTAAACTTGCGAGGGAATCCAGTAACTTTGACCAGTATCTGGCGAAGGAGAAACTCCAACAAGGCTTAAACAAATCCCCATTAGTTAGTCGGGAACTTCCGAAGGTGAAGGGGGTGCACGATGTCGAAGCACCGAAGTATAACCGAGAGCAGATTCTGAAGAATCTAGAAGAAAGTAGACTTGCGAGGGAATCCAGTAACTTTGACCAGTATCTGGCGAAGGAGAAACTCCAACTAGGCTTAAACAAATCCCCATTAGTTAGTCGGGAACTTCCGAAGGTGAAGGGAACAGCGAATCCATCATCAAGTCAATCAACAACTCGAGCAATCATTGACCAAAAATTAAAAGAGTATGGTGTTTCTTGGGATGAATTTAATCGACTAAGGAATACGCATGTGACCAAAATGACACAGTCTGAATATGACATGATGATTGATATTCGTAATGCAATTCCGTATCCAAAGAATTCAACAGTCATGCAAAAGATTATGCCTATTAAAGATGAGGTTTGGCTATTCAATAGGAAGGAAAAAGCAACAGCAGGTGCCTATGTAGCCAAACGTTCGGATGTGAAAAATATTACTAATATCAGAGAAGCTGTAGAAGGCTTGCGACTGGACTATGAAGGATCTCCATTTGTTGAAACTATGATTGATGCAAATGGCAATAGAGTTGCGGTACGTGATCAGAATGGTAATTTAGTTCTTAAAACCGATGCCTATCTTCGCTTAGAGTACACTACTGATGAGGCTGGTTATATTACGATTCCATATGGGGATATGGATGGGAATTTAATCGGTGCAAATGGTAAAATTTCAGTCGATCAATCTACAGGTGAGCCTAATAAAGTAATAGATCCTGCTAGTGGAAATGGCTTCATAAAATCAGATTCAGACGAGTTTTTGGTTCCAGAATATCGTCATTCAAATAGAAGTAGACTCAAGGAAGGCTCTAAATTGTATCTAAATGTCGGAGGAGAGGAAGTATTAGTTGGTAGGGTCAATAAATATGGTATAATGGAATACGTGGAGGGATAAAATGGATAAAGAATATCTAGTTTATGAAGATAAAGTATATTCTAATTTTGTGAATTATATAAATGACTATATCCTTCTTTCAGAAGATCCGGAAATGTTGAAAGAAGGTTATTTCCCTTATAGTTCCTATGTAGATGGTGAAGGAGAAGGTCTATACGGGAAGCTTGTGCCTTATAGTGAGGTTACGCAAAGATATAGCGTTTATGATCGTGTCCTATATAAAGGTCAGGAATTTGCAATTGCTGGTCACAAGCATGGAGATGATGATTTTACAGCACCTGATTCTTATGTGCGAATATTGGTTTCTGATAAAGAATTTTTAAATGAAAATAATATAGCAGATGGCGCGTCATTGATGGATGATAAGTACGGTCATATTACGTATGCATCAGGAAAAATCCCTGTCAGCGAAGTAACGATTCTACGTCGTAGAAAGGATTTACCAGTAGACCGAAGGAGAAAAATATGAAATCAGTTAATTTTACAATAAAAAGCAACCAATCACTAAGAATTGGTGAGGTGCTTCAAGCAGAACTTTTTGAATGTTACAGCGTTTCCGCTAAGGATGCAGGATTAAAGCCATCTGCGGACTCTCTTATTTCGGATTTCCATTCTGTTCAGTTTGGGGTCAAAGAGAAGTCTAGTCTAGGATTCCGTCTATCCTTTGATGGTCAAGCCTATCAGGTATCTGTTCCAGATTTGGCGACTGCTTCTGACTGGACTGGAGCCTTGATGTTCTTGAAAACATTGCTGGTTCTCTTAGATGTAAGTGTGTGTGAACATGATGGAGTGGACTATGATAAAGATTCCATTCTTGATTTTCATTTCACGGATATTTTCTTATCAGCTCTTTCAGAATTGACCAAGGAAGTAAAAGTTCATCCCATCGTGGAAATTATGGGAGTAAAACGTCCTATTTACATCAATGAACTCTACCTAGGGCAGATTATCCATGTGCCGGATGATCAACTCTTAAATAGCTATGACCAGCGTTTGCGCTTTACCCAACAGCTAAATGCTTATTACTCTGAGCAACAAGTTTTTAAAATAGAGCAAAATGGAGAGGATATCATTATCCCTATCAATTATCTAAATAGTGAAGGACGAACAATCTTACCATCTCAACCAGAGCTAGAGCCTCAATATTTACAAGAGTATCGAGGAAGTAAGGTTGCAGTTGCACGACTGTTTATCATGACAGCCGATGGCGAAAAACTAGCCGAACTTCCTTATCGGGAATTCTTAGAGTCGTTGACTGAGGGAATCTATATGCTAGATGCCAAGTATGTTCTTGTGGACCCAATTTCTCCTGAAATGTTGCAGAAGTTATCACAAAAATAACATTCTAAGAAACTTATTAGTCTGTTCAAGATTGAAAAGTTTACCATCTGATATTTTTTTCAGGTGGTTTTCTTTTTCCTTAAGTTCCCCATTTTATTTTTTCTGTATTTATTTTATGCTATAATAAGACAAAGTTTTAATACTATCATTCAACAACAGATGGAGTAAATACATAGAAATAGGTAGAATTAACCAATGGAGTAACTAAATGAAGACATATAGACTAAAAAAAGACACCGAGTGGGATATTGCGAGGTATAAAAAAGCAATTGAAAATCACAGAGAAATAGATGCTTTCTTAGGTATTGATCCAGAGTATAGAATTGGCCATCGAGATTCATATTATCAAGATATTACTGATACCCATATTCTGATAGAATATAGCCTTTATCCAATTTATGTAGAGGGAGATTTTGATATTCCAGATCGGATTTTTGATATTTTAAAGGAATTAGCTTCTAGTCAGGATATTATACATTTATATCAAGTTGTATCATTCATCAAAAAACAAGAGGATTTACTGGAAGAATATGATTCTTTACCTTTTATTATTGATGCGGAGGCCATAGTACCTATTGTTCTTGACAGTATTTATACTCTTCCTAATGAGAAAAAGGTGAATTATTACCGTAATATTTGTAATTTAATTGATTCTATGGAGCTTTTCAAAAACTGTGATGAAGAGAAAGTAGAATATATTGTTAATGAGCAAAAGAAAGAGGAAAATAAGAATAGAAGAAAAATTAAATCAGTTGCAGAAGTATGGCCAATTGTACTAGATGTTACAAGCATCGATGCTATGGGGGTCTCTGATGATCATCTAGAGTTGTTGTTGATTGATGAGAATAAATGGATAGAATCTCTGGAAGAAGAACACTTGTTGAAGCTTCAAGAAAAACTTAACAACTACATCTATTTCCTCGAAAGCAAGCAGTATGTGGAGAGATATGGCGATAAGTTTGAAAAAAAAGTCATCCATATTACCTTCCAGTATTCTCCATCGGATAATGGACTAGCCTTTCTTGCTGCGGTTCAGAAAGTGTTGCAGCCTACAGATATGAGTTTGAAGGTAGAATTGCCAGAGTAATAAAGGGAGCGGAAACGCTCTCTTTTTGTGGTATAATGAAGAAGGAGTGAACCTATATCAAAAACAATTTAATGAACTCCACCAGTTGATGACGAGCTATACGTCCTTATTGGGAACGGACATCGCTTTGATGTCCGCTACAGGAAAAGAATTGGCCCGTACAGATACAGTATTGGGACAAACAATGTTTTCTGGCTTGCAGTAGGGAGGTTCTATGAGTTACAAGATAAAATTTGATGATATTACCTCTGTTCAAGTGGAAAGTCAAAAGACGATGAATGCTTGGGAAGAGGCCATCGCTAGTCTAAATAAGGCTATGAGCGACTTCATCAACAATCAAAATCTCCAAGGTCAGGCTATCTCGAGTATGCGCAGTTACCTAGTAGAGGTGCATGGGACTCTTCTTCAAACTCTGGTTAACCTGATGAATGACTACTCAACTAATCTCCTACTGTACAAGGATGGTTACTATCAAATTGATTCAAGCAATCATGCAAAGTTACCAGGTCAGGTGTTTACAACCCTTCATAGTGATTTGAAGAGTTCACGGGACAATCTAAAGAGTGAGATTGAGCTCTTGAACACGACCAAGGACAAGATTTCAGACTTGGTGAGCTATTCAGGAAGCAGTCATACCAGTACGGTCATGAACTATAACTTTCTCATGAATCAGGTCAAGAACTTGGACAACTCGATCATCCAGTATGAAAGTAATCATGCGAGTCAGGATTTGGTTGCCTTTAAGGAACTCTTGTCGGCGACCAAGGCCTTGATCGCAGAGCATGCAGGGAAGACACGGACTGTAGGGACTTATCAGTCGGGTGATTTCGCCAAACTCCAGTCTGTCCAACGCTTTGCGATGGCCTACCAACAGGCGACCAAGCAGATGGAGAGTCGTGTTGAACGCGTACAAGCTGCCCAGGAGAGAGACAAGGCTCGTTTTGAGGCCTTGGCTCGATCAGATAAGGGTTGGAAAGACATGGCTGTTAGCGCATTGACTATCATTGTCGGAGTGACAGCCATCGTAGTTACATTGGGCTCTGCGACTCCTTTAGTTGTTGCAGGCGGTATCGTGGGTCTTGGGACAACAGCCTATGGGGCTTCTAATATGTATGAGGCTGATCAGGATATCAAACTTGGGAATGCAGGGGATATTCAGACTAAAGCAGGAAATCCCATCAGAGATACACTTTTCATGGGCAATGACAAGCTGTATCGTGATGTTGGGAATGTCTTTGTGACGGCGAGTGCCATCATGATTCCCATAGGGCAGACCCAGAGCGTTGTCAAGGGGGTGACCCAGTTTGCGATAGGGGAAGCAGGTGCCTATACAGCGGGTCAGGTTGCCTATCA